>JABXHO010000148.1 GCA_013373595.1 Flavobacteriales bacterium
CAGGGGGTCACTGGTTCGAATCCAGTATTTCCCACGAATAAAGCTTCATCGAAAGATGAGGCTTTTTTTTTGTGCTTGTATTTACTAGTTACGTCTACTATTGTTTGGTTGAGAGAACCTAGGGTATGGCGCAGGCGGAGAGAATAAGAGAAGCTTAGACGGTTTTGGGTTTTGCAAAAAAACTGCACTGTGTGTAGGCTTCTAATCAGACGAAAGTAAAATATAATATTTGTGTATACTATAATTTCCTTTTATGATATAAATGAAGTCCCAAATTAACTCCAAAAAGGAAATAAGATGTTTTCCTTGAATAATTATTTATCTCACTAGCCAGAAGAGTCCCATCATCGTACAAATCCTCATATCCTGATATTCCACTAGAGTTTAAACAGGTATATTCCATTCGAAGGCCCAAGTAAAAAAACTCTTTGGGGTCATACCGAAAATCTAACCCAAACTTCATACCTGAGTAGTTCCTTTCTCTAAAATTATAGGCTCTTCTAAATTGATCATTTGTAGCTGTCTCAGTAAAATTTGCATACACTACATATCTTTCACCTGAATACGAACGAATGTAACTGACACTCGGACAAATCTCTAATACTCTACCTATATTTATTTCCCCAATAATACCTGCGTGCCAATAAAAAGGTTTAAAACCTCCAGAAATTGGTACGACACCATTTTCAAAATCAGTAGCAGGAAACTCTAATGAGTAATCATTAAATTGTTGTTGAAATTCAGATTTAATTTTTGCGTCATTCAGTTCAGACTGACTAAAACCAGTTCCTAATCGAAAGCCAACAAATTTAACTGGATAAAAATCTAATTCAACCAACCCGAATCCAAGTGTTTTTCTATTATTATTTGATAAGATGAAATCTTCTGCAGTAGAAACTTGTCCAGAAATAGAAGTATTCTCGAAACCAAAACATGGATTGATAATATTAATATCTAAAGCTATCTTAACAGAATCCTGACCCAATACAATTAAGCTCGAAACGCTATTCAAAAACAGAATAAAAATTAGTCGATAGTTCATGAAATTATTATTTACAGTAATCTAATTCTGTTTTTAGTATTTAAATGCGTTAGTTCACTCGTTTGGGAACTTTGTTGTTAGTCAAATTGCGAAGCATTGCAAATACTTCGCAGCTGGGTAGTAGCTGCCATTGGTTTTGATTGTTTGCTTTATTCCCGATCTCATTCACTTAAGATATGCATTAATTCTAGGAATTGCGCAGGAATACAAGTCCAGCGCAGCGGGTTGCGAAGCATTGCAAATACTTCGCAGCTGGCGAGACATACGCTCTATGCAAATGAATAAAGTGCTCGTACTATCAAGTCGGGATGAATACACCTTTCACATTGATGAGCGAGATATAAAACATACTCAACAAGTCATTGATTTTTGAAAAAAAAGCTCTGAATGCTTTCGGTTCCACTAACGAATTTCCAACCAATACGATCCTCCGTGCTGCTCTACTCCTTCTAGGTTAGGGTGATTCCACATCGGTGAAATCAACTCAGAAAGCTCCTTATCTTCGAAAATGAAATAATTCGGAAGAATGGTCGCGTATTTCTCAGGATTCGCGAGAATGTACATCGCTAAACCATATTGTTCTGTGTAGAATCGATCACACATAAATTGCGGGTAATCATACGGAAGATAGATATCATGAATGTGAACAATCACCCCCTTCTTCAACTTGGGCAATATCTCCAAAAAGAAGACCATCGAGTCGGAATTAGGTAAAATACGGTGTGAATTATCGATAAATAAGATGTCTCCCGCTTCCAAATCTAACACTTCCGAATAATCGATGTCCTCAAATGGTTTTCGAATGATTTTATCGGCAAGGTTATCAATTTCTGCACGCGGCTGAGGATCAATTGACGTAATTTCCGTTGCTAGATCATTATCCGATTTCGAACGAAAAGCCACCTTCGTTGAATTTCCAGACCCCACTTCCACATATCGTTTCGGCTGCTTAATCGCTAACATGGCGTAAATCCCAACGATATCCAAACCGGGAAGCATCCCATTGTTCCAACCTGGAGAACTTAAATCACTTTCCTGATCCAGTTTATTGATGTCCTGAATCTTGTCCTTGAGCTCTAGCGTTTTCTCTAAAAACAATCGATACTCGTCTCTATTGCGATTGATAATTTCGTACAACTCCGCGTGAGGTGGTTTTCCATGTCCGTATCTGGGCACCATTTTCACAGGATATTCTGAAAAAAACGTTTGAAACTTTGGAGACAAAAAACGATATAATTTCTTCATGACAGCATAATAAAATTTCGCGACGAGCGAGTGGCGCAAATTTAGCAAGATTTTAGAGTTGACCTATATGTGTCATTTTCAGATGAGAAATGAAAATAGGAATGTTGAAAGTGAATGATTCTCCAATTTTTAGAATATTGAAAATATCGTATCTTAGCCCAATAACTAATTAAAACATAACTATGAAAAGATTATTACTTGTATTCGCTGCAACGATCGTTACAGGGCTTTCTGTAAACGCGCAGTGTACCCCAGATCCTCAATATACAACGCCAGGTGTTTATCCTGACAGTGCAACAGGATTTGCTTCAGCAACTGTAGGTGTTCCTTACGATCAATTGATCACGAATGTTGTGCCAGCAGATACAACTACTTCGATTGGTGGAATTCCAATCACTTTGACATTTGACAGTGTAGTTGTCGTAAGTATTGTTGGACTTCCTCCTGGATACACATATAGTTGTTACGATGCACAGAACACTGTATCTCCTCCAGACGGATGCGCTTTTGAAGGAAATACGATCGGATGTGTATCTATTGCAGGAACATCTCAACCAGGAGATGAAGGAACATACAACTTAGATATCTCAGTAGACGCGTACTTGGAAGGAGGAACAACTCCAGCGGCAAGCTATGTATTGGATTACTACTCAATTGAAGTGCAGCCTGCTGCTGGAATTGAGGAGTACGCAAACCAACGTTTCAAATTGTTCCCTAACCCAGTTTCAGAGTCATTTACACTTGAAGGGTTAGAAGGAGTTGACGTATCATCTATTTCTATCTCTAACGCGAGTGGAAAAGTATTGCGTTCTTTTGAAAACGTAACAGGTGCATCAATGGACATGAACGTTGCTGATTTGGACGGAGGAATTTACTTCGTACACGTTGCACACGGAACTTCTGTTGACGTTGTTCGTTTCATCAAGGAGTAAAAGAGACAAATAAACGATATGGGAAGCCATTTCTTCGGAAATGGCTTTTCTTTTTCCCCTTCAAAATTAAGCACTTAGAAAAAAGTTTATTTTTTTTTCAAAAAACAGTTGGTGGATTAAGGAAATTAGTATTACATTTGCCCACGCTTTAAACGAAAAGCATCACACAATTTCTAGCAAAGACTGACTGTTGTCAGTATCTCGAAGAGATTTAGAAAATTGGTTTGGTAGTTCAGTTGGTTAGA
>JABXHO010000061.1 GCA_013373595.1 Flavobacteriales bacterium
GGATTCAGAGATCAAACTGGAACATTGGTCAACAAGGAAAATGATTTAAAGTACATCCGAGCGGATCATTTTGTTGCTGGAGCTTCGTTCTTATCGGAATTCAAAGCGAAGTTCTCAGTGGAAGGATTCTGGAAGAATTATAGCAATTATCCATTTTCAGTCAACGATTCGATTTCACTCGCAAATGTAGGGTCTGATTTTGGAGTTATTGGTAATGAAGCGGTGACATCTACTTCAGAGGGGCGAGCATACGGTTTAGAGTTCTTGTACCAGCAGAAACTCGTCAAAGGATTTTACGGGATTTTAGCATACACGCTTGTAAACTCTGAGTTTTTGACGAAAGACGGGACGTATGCACCCTCTTCATGGGATAGTAAAAATATTGTCTCTTTGACAGCAGGAAAACGTTTCAAAAAAGGATGGGAAGTTGGATTTAGATGGTTGTATTCAGGAGGAGCACCATATACGCCAATTGATGTGGCAACATCTTCGATTAAGCAAGTGTGGGATGTCAATGGACAAGGATTACCAGATTACAATCGTTTGAATCAGGAGAGAGGAACGGATTATCATCAGTTGAATATTCGTGTAGATAAGCGTTTTGACCTGAAGAAGATGTCGTTGCAGTTGTATTTGGATATTCAAAATGCTTATGCGTATCAAACAACGCTTGCGCCTATTTTACTAGTTGAACAAGATGAAAATGGGAATCCCGTAACAGATCCGAACGATCCTTCACGCTATCAAACAAAATTGATCGATAACACGTCAGGAATTTTGCAACCTTCGATTGGAATCATTTTCGAATTTAAAGTGAAATCTCAGAAATTGGAGGAGTGATGAAGTGATAAAAAAGTATGGGCGTCAGCTACCATTTCGGCTCCGCTCAATGTCCGATTAGCCCTCAGGTTTCATTTATAGATTGGTGTTTCTTACGGTGACTGAGCGGAGTCTTTTACAGAGTTTGATCGGAATCTTTTGTTCGCTATAAGTGGATTCTTTTTGCGGTGTCTGATCGGAGTCGAAGACAAAGCAAATCAAATAAACTCAAAATCCACCCGACGATTTCGTTGTTTTCCTTTCGGGTTCTTGTTCGTGTCGATAGGGGAGCGTTCACCTTTGAATTCAATCACCAAGCGATCAGGACTTAATCCGCGTTTTACGAAGTAATTGGTAATAGCTTGAGCACGATTGTACGAAAGCGTATCATTGTATTGATCAGATCCATCCGAATCGGTGTGTCCAGTTACCTTCACACGCAAATCTGAGTGTCCTTTCACGATTTTAATCATGCTGTTCAGAAAAGCTTCGTGCTCTTCTCTAATCTCATATTTGTCATAATCGAAGAAAATGGGCTCAAATACGAAATTGTCGCGTTCAATTTTTCGAATTTCGGGTGCATTTAATCCTTCGGCATAATCTTTTACGAATTGATTGAACCAAATTTGTGTGTACGGCATTTCTCCATCGGTGGGAAGTTCAAAGTCTGCACGGTAAAGAATGAAGTCTCCTGCTACGCGTCGACAATCTGTCGCAACGTATTCACCTGTGAGGTAACCCGTTTTGGGATCGTAGGATAAACTCGCTGATACACGACACCATGTGGTTCTTGAAGTTTTATTGCTTTTCGTTTCCGCAATTTGTCGAATGTGAAGTGTACCATTTTCGTCTAGATCGGCGTTGACCTTTTTAAGCGAGTAGAGGTCGGAATCGTAAATTTCTTCTCGGCTGTATCCCGTCACAACACCATCGTTGTTCTCAAAATCGAAATAAACAATCGATGCATCTTTCATTTTGGTTCCTTTTCGAATCATCACACCTTGCCAGGTCCCAGAAGGATCGAAATCTGCGGCGATAGCAGAGATGGAGATGAGAATCATACCGAAAAACGCAAAAAACTTCATAAATAAGAACTGTTTTATATAGTCTATACTGATATATTCAAATAATGTTCCAAATGCGAATTGAAAGATGTCTTGATTGAAAAATAATCGATCTAGAATGCAAGACGCGTGAGGAGTAGAACTTCGTCAAGGTTTATGAGTCGTTCAATTTTTGAGTTTTCGCACCCTTCAGTCTATCTATATTAACAATTTCCAAGTTACACTGTTGATAACTCCCCATTTTCACCCCGTAATTAGCTCGTTATTTACACCTCAGATCACTATCTTTGCTCGTTACTGAATTGGGGACTCCTTATCATGGTTAAAGCGTTCAAATCGTTTTAAAATGACCAAATGGATGATGGGAGGAACCAAAACCAAAATTGACTATGAGCGAAGAGAATAAAAGGCAAGATTACGCAGCGGATAATATTCAGGTCCTCGAGGGATTAGAAGCGGTAAGAAAAAGACCGGCGATGTACATCGGTGATGTAGGCGTGAAAGGTTTACACCACTTGGTTTACGAGGTTGTCGACAACTCAATTGATGAAGCGTTAGCTGGACATTGTGATACGATTAGCGTAATAATCCACGAAGGAGAATCGATTTCGGTTACGGATAATGGTCGTGGTATTCCAACGGCAATGCACACGAAAGAGAAAAAGTCGGCATTGGAAGTTGTAATGACTGTTTTACACGCAGGAGGTAAGTTTGATAAGGATACCTATAAAGTATCTGGTGGTCTCCACGGTGTTGGGGTTTCCTGTGTGAATGCCTTATCGAAAGACTTGAAAGCAACGGTTCACAGAGATGGAAAAATCTTTGAGCAAGAATACAAAATTGGTAAACCTCAATATGAGGTACGAGAAATCGGAACAACGGATATTACTGGAACAACAGTAACGTTCGTACCAGATGATTCGATTTTTGAAGTGACCAAATACAATTACGACACACTTGCAGCTCGTATGCGTGAGTTGGCGTTCTTGAATAAAGGAATTAAAATCACTTTGACGGATGAAAGAGAGACAGACGATGATGGAAAGTTCGTCTCTGAATTATTCTATTCTGAAGGTGGATTGAAAGAATTCGCAAAATACCTCGATCGAAACCGCGAAGCATTGATTGAAGATGTGATTTACTTCGAAGGTGAAAAAGATGGTATTCCTGTAGAGGTATCGATGACGTACAACACGTCTTACGGTGAGAATATTCAAGCGTACGTAAACAATATTAATACACACGAAGGAGGAACACACCTTTCTGGTTTCCGTCGTGGGTTGACAAATACCTTGAAAAAGTATGCGACTGATTCGGGGATGTTGGCGAAGGAAAAAGTAGAGATCGAAGGAGATGATTTCCGTGAAGGATTGACAGCTGTGGTTTCTGTGAAAGTTCAGGAGCCTCAATTTGAAGGTCAAACGAAAACAAAATTGGGTAACCGCGAGGTAACAGCGCCTGTAAGTCAGGGAGTTTCCCAAATGCTTGCAACGTACCTTGAAGAGCATCCAGCAGACGCGAAAACAATCGTTCAGAAGGTGATTTTGGCTGCGAAAGCACGTCAAGCTGCGAAGAAAGCGCGTGAAATGGTGCAACGTAAGAACGTCATGTCGGGATCTGGACTTCCAGGTAAATTGGCCGATTGTTCTTCGAAAGATCCTGCAGAATGTGAGATTTACCTCGTTGAGGGAGACTCGGCGGGTGGAACGGCTAAACAAGGTCGTGACCGTCTTTTCCAAGCGATCATGCCGCTTCGTGGTAAGATTTTGAACGTGGAAAAAGCAATGCAGCACAAAATCTTCGAGAATGAGGAGATCAAAAATATCTACACAGCACTAGGTGTTCGTGTAGGCACAGAAGAAGATCAACGTGCACTGAATACGGAAAAATTGCGTTACCACAAGATCATCATCATGTGTGATGCCGACGTCGATGGTTCGCACATTGAAACCTTAATTTTGACGTTCTTCTTCCGTTACATGAAGGAGTTGATCGAGCTTGGATATATCTATATTGCTACGCCTCCTTTGTATCAGGTGAAGAAAGGTGCAAAGTCGGAGTACGCTTGGGATGATAATCAACGGGATCGACTCATTCAACAGATGAAAGGATCTGGTTCAGAATCTTCAGTGAATGTACAGCGTTACAAAGGTCTTGGGGAGATGAACGCGGAGCAGTTGTGGGATACTACAATGAATCCAGAGTTTAGAACACTTCGTCAAGTAACAATTGATAACGCAGCAGAAAGTGATCAAATCTTCTCTATGTTGATGGGGGATGAAGTTCCACCAAGACGTGATTTCATTGAGCGCAATGCGAAATATGCAAACATCGACGTGTGATACGTTGTTGAGATAAAGTTAAAGCCCGAATTCATTCTTGAGTTCGGGCTTTTTTGATTCCATATTCGCTATTCTTCTTGCTTTTGAATGCTCCTGCAGTTGATTCACATTTCTTTGTTTCATGGCAAATGTACGATGCGTCCTCTATCTCTTCAAGACTAAATATACTGCTGCGCAGGTCTTGCATTGATATCATCCGCATCGTTTCACTCGCCAAAAACAGAAATATGAAAACAACATTGAAGCCGTATCAACAAGCAAATTCAGCGAAGCATGATTTATTAAAGAAATTATTCGAAGTTCAAGTGGAACTCAAATTGTATCGAAATGAACATTCATACGATCAGAAGAATGAAGTGCATGCACTGATTAAATTGCTCGATCAATTCATTGAAAATCGTCTGTATGATGCTTTGAACGAATGATCTTTACGTAAAGAACGTGTTTGTTTCAAGCACGTTCTTTTTCTATATTCTTAAAGAGAATGACTTCGGTATTTCTTGACCGCCCCACTCAACCACTGTAAATCCTTTCCTGCTTTTTTGGAGTGGAGTTAAATCTTGTTCAGGGATCTCAATGGGAGCGTCTAATCCTTGGAATACCATAGCAATTCGAATCATTGTTTCAGGGGCTGGCGTTATTGTAAGCTGCGCTTGTTCCAAATAATCGTTTCCACTAAAATGAATGGCATTGAATGCATTCTTTTCCAAAGTTGGTAGCCAAAAAATGATGAACTCATTGGCTTCTCTTGGGGTGAGGCCGAGTAGTGCTAGTTTTTCCTCTAAAAATGGAACGATCTCTTCTTTGGAAACAACAAATCCATCAGTCATTGCTAGCGGTTTTCGTGGTTTACCTTCCCAATACAGGGAGTAATATTCCTTTCCAGTTGGATCGGTTAAAGTTCCGTCTGGTTTTGCGGTTACTTTCCATCCATCCTTTGGATATTTAGGGTAAGTGGTGGTTAATGCTCCATCGAATTGCAAAGAGACATTGATCTCGGTTGTTATTTCCGGGTAGAGGTAGATGATGGGTTTTTCTAGTCGTATCTGACTGTCAAATGGTCCGATGATTCCATCAAGTTGAACACGATCACCAGCGACGAGATCAAGTGTGATGGTACTTTCACTCATTCCAGGATATCGAAAAATGAATGTATGTTCTCCTGGAGGAATATTTTTCAGGTCAAAGCTTCCCTCTGGGTCTAGAGTTGTTCCCATGAGCGGATCTTGTATGTGAGTGGTCATTCCCAAAATAGGTTCACTGTTTTCATCGATCATTTTTCCATGAATCGAACACGTTTGAGCTCCTGTTTTTTCAACGGAATAGTTTGTTACTTCCAGTGCCCCCGTAACTTCTAGTTCTGGATATTTCTCCTTGCAGGTTTTTTCCATAGTACCGCAAGAGAAAAGCGAGAGTGTAATCGTTACTATTAGGCTGATGTCAAGTAGTCTCATGTTCCGTTTTTTATAGATAGATGTGAAGTTAGGAGAGTTTCCATAATTGTAAATAAAAAAAAACGCTCGATTCTCATTGAGAACCGAGCGTAGCATTAGTGATTTATTTACGTTAATTCTTTACAACGCGAATTGTTGCCTGGAATTCATCGTTTTGAATTTGGAGGAAGTATACACCAGATTCAAATGATTCTGTATTGATATTCATCACATCAATTCCGCTTCCTTCAAATACAACTCTTCCTTTTGCATCAGTCATTGAAGTAGAGAATGCTCCTTTTAATTCTACATTCACAATGGTAGAAGTTGGGTTTGGATACACGTTAATTTGCTCCTGAATGTACTCTTCAATCGATGTACATCCATCTACCTCAATGTTCTCTGTTGCACTATTAGTACAGCCATTTCCGTCGGTGTATTCGTAAGTGATCGGGTGGATTCCGATTCCCGCAACAGCAGGATCAAATAGTGAACCACTCACACCAGTACCAGAGTAGGTTCCACCAGCAGGACTAGCTCCCGTTAAGGTGAAACTAGGGTCGTATTCACATACTAAACCAAGCGGTGTTTGAGTAACTGTTGGTAGCGGATTAACGGTAACGGTGAATGGAGTAGAGGTCTCCGAACAGCCATTTGCATCTGTATAGGTTACCGTATATGTTCCATCGGTTGTTGCAGATATTGTTTGTGTAGTTTCCGAAGTTGACCAAACATTTCCTGTTCCTTGAGAAGATGTCAAATCTACTGATCCTCCTTCACAGAATGTAGTGCTACCGCCAGCCGTAATGGTTGATGGATTTGGAAGAGGATTAACCGTAATCACGATTGGAGCAGAAGTCGAAGAACATCCAGAGCCATCTGTATAAGTTACGGAAACGGTTGAAGTTGTCGTGACTGTGATGGTTGATGCTGTTTCTGATGTTGACCACGTATTTCCTGTACCGTAAGAAGAAGATAAGTCTACTGAACCTCCTTCACAGAAAGTTGTTGTTCCGCTCGCGGTAATGGTTGGTGTTGCTGGAGGATTCGGGTCATTTAAACCTTGCGCCAATACATTTGACGTACATCCAGTACTTCCATCCACAAATGTGAAGTTGTAAGATCCAGCTGCAAGTCCCGTAACGATATGTGGTAACGAAACGTTGTTTGCGCTTCCCGTAGCTGTTCCTGCCCATGACAGGTCTCCTGTTCCTGAACCAGAAATTTCGATAGAACCTGTAGCCGTTCCACAAGCGGATGGATCAGAAATAGTTCCTGATGCAATTGTTGGAGTTGGTACAACCGTTACTGCTGTTGGAGCAGAAGTCGAAGTACATCCGTTTCCATCTGTGTATGTAACAGTATATGATCCTGCCGTAGATACGGTAATGGTAGAACTCGTTTCAGTTGTTGACCAAACATTGTTCGTAGCGTACGAAGACGATAGATCAACTGAAGTTCCTGAACATATCGAAAGTGATCCTGAAGCTGTGATTACAGGTGCTGTTGCTGGAGTGAAAACAGAAACGGTAGTGTATACTGTAGACTGACATCCAGAAGCGTCTGTAACAAGACAAGAGTATTGTGTTTGAGCTGCAGGTGATACCGTTATGGATGCTGTTGTTCCCAAAGGCATTGATCCATCGAACCATTGATAGGATACACCGCCAGAAGCTGTAATTGATGTACTTCCTCCAGGACAAACTGAAACGTTCGGACTAATTCCAGCAGTGAAGCCCGAAGAAGGATTGATTGTTACAGTATACATCGTTTCACATGCATCGCCGATTGTTGCAACCCAAACATCATATGTTCCCGAAGGAAGTGTGTTGAATGTTGGACTCGTTTGATAGTTAATTCCGTCTAAGCTATAATAGTAGGTTCCATTTCCTCCTGTCATTCCAGAAACGGTAATGGAGCCGTTGTTCAATCCACAAGTTGTGGGTGTGGCTGAAACAGTAGCCGAAACTGGATCGGCAACCACGATGTCTAACACGACAGCATCTGTTTGACACGAACCGTCTCCGAACAAGAAGATACTGTAATCACCAGCAGGTGAAGGCGAGTAATCATTTGTTGGGGCATTTGAGGATGAAATCACATTCGTGAAAGGATTATCTGTTAAATACCAGAAGTAATCTGTCACATTCGTAGATCCCGATCCATTCGCTGTTATCGTTCCGCCCACACAAATTGAATCTCCAGATGCTGTAAATGTCGCGACAGGAGCAGGTCCGTTGGATAACATTACATCCATGGCAATGGATTCGTTAATTCCGAGAAGTCCTGAGTTGAGCCATCCGTAGGTATCCATTTCCATGAAAAAGGATGGGTTACCACTAGTTGCGGTGTTTGTGATTCCTACGAGAACGGTATCCTGAGCAGCACCATATTGTAGTTCCATACCAACGAAGAACGTTCCACTAACGGTAGCAGGTGTTGTGAAATCAATTTCATTCCAAGCCCCGCTTGTTAAGTCGGATAAAAGCACGGTTTCGGATGCAAGGATGGTTCCCGGATTGGCTCCATTGTTGTCGTCGTAAACTCTAACTTCGATAGACCCTCCTGTTGGAGCTACGTCATCTACAATGAAGAATGGCATTCTTACACGTCTAACTTCGGCAACTCCTACATATGAGAACTGCTCAGCATATTGCAAGGCATCTTCAACAGAAGATCCGTCACCGTATAAATCTAAATGGGCATGTCCCGGAATGTATCCCCAAGCTCCATTTGTTGCGGGAACATTATAGTAAGAGAAGGCGTCTGTTGGATCCCAATTTCTAAGTGTATCACAAGCTGTTCCTGAAGTTGGTGCAACTACCTGAATGTAGCCGGTTTCACTAGCAGGAGTAAGATCAGTACCAAAACTGTTAGAAGCTGTGAGTGTTATGTCATAAAATCCTGGAGTGTAGAATTCAACTTGTGGATTCTGAGAGGTGGCACTTGTTCCTCCAATGTAGTCCCAATCAGTTGTTTGAGTTCCGGAAATTGTCCATGCCCATGATGTGGGAACATTGGTTGATTCATCAAAGAAGTTGACAGCACCGTTAACAGGAACTACTACGGGACCAGGACCAACTGGAACCGATGAAAATGCTGAGTTTGGTGGTGTGTTGGTTGGGTCACATCCAGGTGAGATTAATAATGAGCTTCGGATTCCCTGAAGAATAGATAGCATGTAATCTGCCTGATTTTGCGTGAACATCACCGTACAGTTCGAATAATCCATGTAGTTTTCGTACTGCGTTTCGATTGAAGAACAAGTTGTTTGAGAACCAGAGCAAGAACCAGGGTAATTGAAAGATGGTCCTGCAGTTTGAGGGGTGTCAGAAAACCCATCATCGTTTGTACATCCACCTGAGCCGCCCCAAGTGTGATCCAAACCGAGGTAATGTCCAACTTCGTGCGTAAGAACATTTTCGTTGTTCATTCCAAGGTTGTAGTCTAATACGATTCCATCTATGTTTGAAGAGGGAAGAAGTGTTGGGGTAGGGCGGTATGCATATCCTGCGGTTCCTGAATTGGCTCCGTTTGAAATGTCACAAATCCATACGTTTAAGTATTGGTTTCTGTCCCAAATTTGTGATCCTCCGGACGCGGAAGATTTCATTTTGTTTTCTTCACCTCCGTCGGAATCGTACCATTCTTCGGTGGTTGCAACGCGTACCACTCCAATTTCTGCCAATGGCGTCCCCGATTCATCTTGTGTCGCAAGACAGAAGTTGATATTAGCATCAGCAGGAACAAAGTTAAATGGTGGATTTGTACGTGCGTTCGAGGCATTCGCGTTGAGTAATTGGAAATCCTCAACAAGATCGTTGTACACTTGCATGATCAATGCATTCGAGACATTTTCTGCAGGGTTATTCGGGTTGTGAACAACGTGAAAAATAACGGAGATGGTATTAACTCCAGGTGTTTCGGGCATTCCCTGTGCTGAAATCGTTTGAGCGCCAAGTAAAGCACTTTGATTGAATTCATTCAATAATCCACGGTCTGCATAATGCTGTTGCGTTAGATCATGGGCTTTACAAGTAGATTGTCCACTTGGTGTTGGGTTGGGTTGTAAGGTTCCAAAAGCGGGATTCGAACTGGCGGAAAAATTGCCGTTTTGCTGAAAGGAACTCTTGGAAATTTGTCCGTTTGAGACGGCATTCGATGAGTTTACGGTTGTTGTAGTTGTTTGAGAATATCCAAAGGAGACCAGTCCCAAAGCAACTAGAAACGCAGATAGTTTCATAGAGTAGTTTTAAATTACAGTTTAGATTTTGCTTCAAATTACAAAATTCTAAACCATTTTAAAACAAATTGATTACAAATCGATTATTTGATTCTACGCCAAAAGTTACTCTGGATGCGTTAAAGTCTTTCTAGGATTGAGTGTCACTGCGAGAGCTATGCCTTTTTTACGTTTGACGTTTTTTCTTTTTGGCTGCCGGGAACAGAATGTTGTTGAGAATCAAACGGTATCCAGGTGAGTTCGGGTGTAGGTCCAAATCGGTGGGGGGATCGCCAACAATATGTCGGTAATCTTCTGGGTCATGACCTCCGTAGAATGTCCATGTTCCTTGTCCCATTTCTCCATGAATATAACGAGCGGTGCCGTATTGCTTTGTTTCACCAAGGATGAGTACATTCGGCTTGATAAAATCCTTTTTAAAGTCCGTTGTTTGCCCCATGAAGCCGTTCACTACGTCTGTGTGGCATTGTGTTAACATGGTCGGAACAACATCCCATTTCGCCGAAAATTCAAAGAGGGAAAATTTATCCGTTTTCGCAGCTGATTCTTCTGAAACGAAGGAGTTTCTGAGATCGGTTCCGTCAATGTTTGAATATTCGTAGACCAAAGGATCTCGCTCCAATGTAAAATCCTCAAAAGCAAATGAGTTATTGAAATCGAGTTCCGCTTGACAATTTCTGTGAGCTGGATCTCCATCAAACATGCTTTCGCAAATATCTGTCTTGTGCGCTGCTAAGGCAATGTCGAAGCTGTCTGTACCACTACACATGGTAAAAAGGAAGCCTCCACCAATTACAAAGTTCTTGATATTCGTAGCAACAGCCAATTTCATTTCAGAAACTTTTCCAAATCCAAGTCCTGCTGCTGATGCTTCCAACGTTCGCACTTGTTCTTTGTACCATGGGTAATTTCTGTAGCGTGCGTAAAATTTACCGTATTGTCCTGTAAAATCTTCATGGTGTAAGTGAAGCCAGTCGTATTCGGGAAGAACACCCATGACCACCGCAGAATCATAAATCTTATCGTAAGGGATTTCTGCGTACTCTAATACCAAGGTAACGGCATCGTCCCACGGCATTTTTCCACTCGGCGTATATACGGCAATTTTTGGTGCTTTCTCGAGTTGAACCGTCTCCATGTTTTCTTCTGGATTGGCAATCTTATTCTTTATCGAGTTTGCTTGTCCATCGGCTACAACCTCGTAGGAAACTCCACGAAGTAATAATTCTTCCTCAATCCCCGTAGAATGAGGTGTTAAAAAAGATCCTCCTCGATAGTTCAATAACCAGTCGATAACGATCTCATTTTCTAATAAATAAAAAGCAACTCCATACGCTTTCAAATGGTTCGATTGCGTTTCATCCATCGGGATGAGAATTTGGGATGCATTCGATTGAAAAGCAAAGCTGAGTGTTGTAAAAAGGATGAGAATAAATTTCATATCTACTAAAGCTACAAAAATCCTACCTAAAATGGAACATCTTCACCAGAACTGTCTAAATCAATTTCATCATCAAATGAATTCATCTTACTTGGAATGGTGTAGGTGTTACCTGCTTGTGCATCGAAATCGTTGTTCGCACCCAGTTGACTTGGCATAGTGTCTTGTTCAGAATCATCGAAACCTTCCAAGTTGTCGAAGCGAGCATACTGACCGATAAATCGAAGCCTTACCGAATCAAGTGCACCATTTCTGTGCTTAGCAATAATAATTTCTCCAACTCCTGCATTTGAGTTTCCTTCTTCATCTTGCATGAATCCGTAATACTCTGGTCGATAGATAAAGGAAACGATATCGGCATCCTGCTCAATCGCTCCAGATTCACGAAGGTCGGAAAGAACTGGGCGTTTATCTCCACCACGTTGTTCAACCGAACGACTCAACTGAGAAAGAGCGATAATCGGTACGTTCAATTCTTTGGCAATCTCCTTTATCGAACGGGAGATAGATGAAATTTCTTGTTCACGATTCCCTTGTGTTTTCGCTCCTGCGGTCATCAGCTGTAAGTAGTCGATGATCACCATTTGAATGTCGTACTGCATTTTCAAACGACGACATTTCGCACGTAAATCGAAAATACTAATACCTGGTGTATCGTCAATGTAAAGTGGGGCTGTTGCTAGTTTGCTGATTCGTGTGTGGAGTTGCTGGAACTCATCATCACGCAAATCTCCTTTACGTAGTTTTTCTGCACTTAATCGTGTTTCTGAGGCAATCAGACGTTTAACCAATTGCACAGAAGACATCTCGAGAGAGAATATGGCAACTCCTTGGTTGTGATCTACGGCTGTGTTCCTTGCCATCGAGAGAACGAAAGCGGTTTTTCCCATCGCAGGACGAGCGGCAATTACAATCATATCCGATCGTTGCCAACCTGATGTAAGTTTGTCCAGTTCGAAGAATCCTGTCGGGATTCCAGAAATACCGTCGGAGTTTTGGGCGGCTGCTTCAATTTCTTCAATGGCTTCTCGAACCACGTTTTGCATTACATCCACGGCTTTCCCCATGTTGTTTTCTGCAATCTTGAAGAGATCACCTTCTGCTTTGTTGAGTACATCGAATACATCATTGGTATCGTCAAATGCATCGCGCATAACCTCTGTACACATGCGAATTAACTCGCGCTTGATGTGTTTCTCAGAAATGATTCGGGCGTGGAATTCAACGTGAGCGGTAGAGGCAACTCGACTGGTTAATTGAGATACGTATGCTGCACCTCCAGCTGCTTCCAATTCGCCATTTCGTTTCAATTTATCGATAACTGTTAGGATATCAATGGGCTTTGATGTACCGAATAAATCTTTAATGACAGCAAAAATGTACTGATGCTTCGGATCGTAAAAACTTTCCTGTGAGAGAATGTCAATCGTTTCAGTTACAGCATTTTTTTCGAGCATCATCGCTCCCAAAACGGCTTGTTCGAGGTCTACCGCTTGTGGTGGAACTTTTCCTCCCAACTCTTGCGCAGAGATAGCTGCTCTATTTGTACGTTTAATTGCTGATCGTGATCGATCCTGATTGTTCTCCATAGTTCAAAGATACGTAGAGTTTTTCGTGTGATTTAATTTTTTTTGATTGGTTTATGAAAAAGATGTTAAGGAAGGTTATGAACAATTGTTGAAATGAGTTGGAAGGGCTGATACAGGTTGAAAAATGAGCATGAAAGTGCTGGTTTTTGTGCGAAATTTCATGATTTAGAATATACACTTAGCAGATTATTCGAAAGGGAAATAAATGGTGGAATTGTCCTTCATTTATTGATTAAATTCGTAGCATGAAACGCGAAATTATTCAGACGTCTGACGGATCAACTACGATCTACTTGCCAGACATGGATGAAAACTATCATTCAACGCATGGCGCAATTCAAGAGGCCGAGCATGTATTTATTGAATATGGTTTACGAAGCATGGAAGCGAAAAATGTAGATACAATTTCGATTTTCGAGATGGGGTTTGGAACGGGGTTAAATGCTTTTCTAACTAAAGTTCGATCGAAATCAAACGTTGAATATACGGGCATTGAGGCTTTTCCTGTAAATCAACCGGAAATAAGTGTTCTCAATTATGTTGAATTAATTGGAGAAGAATACGCGAAAGATTTCGAGTCGATTCATCAGGCTGATTGGAATAAAATGGTTCAAATTGATGAGTTGTTTTCATTGAAAAAGGTGGAGGCGAAGATCGAATCGTTTGCAATGCTTTCTAATCATTTCGATTTGATTTATTTCGATGCATTTGGACCTCGCGCACAAGCGGAAATGTGGCACCTTGAAATTTTAAAGAAGATGTTCGATGGATTAAAGGTGGGCGGAGCATTGGTTACGTATTCGGCCAGAGGACAGCTGAAGAGAGATTTAAAATCGCTTGGTTTTATAGTTGAGTCGCTTCCTGGACCTCCCGGGAAACGTGAGATGACAAGAGCTTGGAAGGAAGAGTAACATCAAAAAGATAAAGGGCACTTGACTATCCAAATGCCCCGACTTTCTTCAGTCAAAAAAGGATTTTTCGTGATCTGAAATTAATTTTTCAATGAGTTGATCGATCGCATTGATTATGGATGAGATGTCTTTTCTGCCAATGGTTTGTTCGTTTTCCAATTTTTCGAGCTCAGTTCGAATCGAAAATAGGGTTTGAAATAGTTGGCGTGAGTTCTCTTGTCTTTCCTGAAATTGTGGGTCATTTGCTTTCATAATCGGGTGTTTTTAAGCCTGACATAGGCGCAAAAATCATCAATGCAAGGCCTGCGAAGAGACGAAGTATCGAGCAGTTCACTTTAGCCTTGTCAGTGTTGAGTTTTGTGTCATACTTTCGCTGATCGAACACAGCCGATTTGGAAGTACAAGAGAGTCACCTCGAAGAAAGTTCAAGAAATGGATTCAAAGTTGAATTGGAGATGAATTACACCTCGGCAGGAACAATAACATCACACAGCATCAAACCATCAGCATCAATTGTACTGAGGTAGACGTACTGGAATGTATTCCCTTTTTCAGCGTCGTAGGGTGTTTTCACCTTAACGTAGTTCTCTGTAAAACCGTACATCCAACCGTCGTTGTTTTCGGTCTCAAACAAAACGGTTCCCGTTTTTCCGATGTTGCTTTCGTAAAAGGCACGCTTCTTCTTGTTAGAGAGCACATGAAGTTGTTTACTTCGCTCTTTACGAATGTGCATGGGAACTGAATCTCCCAATTTAATCGCGGTTGTTTTTGCTCTTTCCGAATAGGTGAAGACATGCAAATACGAAATGTCCAAATCTTTCAGGAAGTTTACGGTCTCCATAAACTCTTCATCTGTTTCACCAGGGAAACCAACAATTACATCTACACCAATGCAAGTGTCAGGATTGGCTTTCTTGATCGATTCCACTCGGTTGGCAAACAAAGAACGCTCGTATTTTCGACGCATCGCTTTCAGTAATCGGTCGCTACCAGATTGCAAAGGGATATGAAAGTGTGGTACAAATCGCTTCGAATGATTCAAGGTGAAATCAATAATTTCATCCGACAACAAGTTGGGTTCAATTGAAGAAATGCGAAAACGATCGATTCCGTTTACTTCATCCAATGCCTTCACCAGTCCGAAGAAATCTTCATCACCTCCTTGACCAAAATCTCCAATGTTTACTCCAGTAAGTACAACTTCTTTAACATCGGTCTTCGCAATTTTTTGTGCTTCTTCAATCGTTTCCGAAATCGTAGCATTTCTACTTTTTCCGCGGGCTAAAGGAATCGTACAGAAAGTGCAGAAATAATCGCAACCATCCTGCACTTTGAGGAAAGACCGTGTTCTGTCTCCAATAGAAAAGCCTGGAACAAAGTCTTTTGTTTCTTTGATGTTCTCGTTGTAGACAACTGTTTCCTCCGAAGTTTCATTCGTTTCGATGTGTTCGGCGAGGTTAAACTTCTCATTCGCACCCAAAACAATGTTTACGCCATCAATCGACGCAATTTCATCTGGTTTCAATTGAGCATAACAACCAATCACAGCAACATAGGCATCTGGATTCACCTTTTTGGCCTTTTTCACCAATTGACGACATTTCTTATCAGCATTCTCGGTAACCGAACACGTGTTGATTACGAAAACGTCTGGAGTGTTGTCAAAGTCAACTCTTGCATAACCCGCGTCCTCCAAAGATCGGGCAATAGTAGATGTCTCTGAAAAATTCAGTTTACATCCCAAGGTGTACAGCGCTACTTTTTTGTATTGATTCATTCGAGCTGCAAAAATACTCAGTTTGACGCTTTCATACAAGCAAGTTGATTTTGATAGATAAAATTCATTTCTTTGAAGGTTCATTAATCAACAATAAATCCCAGTAAGATATGCCAATTCGGATGGTAGAGGATGATCCTCAAGGTGGAAAAAAGAAGAAAAAAGTTGCAAGACGGTCTTCTAGAAGTGGGAATTCGATGTCGGGCGGTGGTATGAGTGGTGGACTCGGAAAAGTAGCAGGTGCATTATTGCCGATGTTATTGAAAAAACCGAAGCTTCTGATTATCGTAGCTGTTGTAGGTATTGTTCTTTATTTCGCCCTAGGAAGAAGTTGTGATGTGTCGTCTGTGATGAATGGCGATAATGGAATTTCGAATCTCTTTACAAGAGGAGGAGAGTTGGATAAAGAGATTTATGAGGAGACGGAGATTTATGAGCCGCTCGCAGATAATCGGAAAAATCCATTACCGGAACGCGTTTCTTTGCTACAGTATGCTCCGAAGAGAAGGAATCAGGGGAGACAAGGTTCATGCGTAGCATGGGCAAGTGCGTATGCGGCGAGAACAATTCTTGAATCGAAAAGAACAGGGAGACGTCCAGATCAAGTGGCATTCAGTCCTTCGTTTATGTACAATCAAATCAAAATCGACGGAAGTAATTGCCAAGGTTCGTACATCAAACGTGCGATGGACAATATGTACGGTCAGGGCGCTGTACCGTACAACGATTTCTCGTATGACGAAACGAGTTGTGCAAAGGAACCGAGTGCCATGTTAAAACGCAAGGCGAGCGATTTTAAAATCAAGGGTTTCCAGCGTTTAACAGAAGCGGGACAATCCCAGATGGAAGAAATGCTTTCGATTAAACAAAACCTAGCCAAGGGTTCTCCTGTGGTGATTGGAATGATGGTCGGTGGATCGTTCATGAGTAATATGATGGGGAAAGATGTGTGGATTCCGACACGGTCTGATTACAATAAAAGTGGTTTTGGCGGACACGCGATGTGTGTAATCGGCTACGACGACTTTAAAGAAGGTGGGTCTTTCCAAATTATGAACAGTTGGGGAGAAGATTGGGGAAATAAAGGAGTATGTTGGGTACGATACTCAGACTTCAAAGAATTCAATGTGGAATCCTACGGATTGTATCCAATGGGCGATGCAAATGCAAAAGTGGAAACGCGTTTCAAGGGGAGTTTTGGTCTAGAATTGAACAAAGGCAAGAAAAATATTGCTCTCAATTATATGGACGATTTCTATTTTGAAACGCAAAAACGCCTTTCAACAAGTGATAAATTCAAGGTTGAGTTTACGAATAATATCGAATGCTACACCTACATCTTTGGCGAAGAAACGGACGGCTCAAGCTATGTATTATTTCCGTATACCGAAAAACATTCACCGTATTGTGGCATCACAGGAACTCGTTTGTTTCCGAGAGATCACTCTATGCAGCCTGACGATAAAGGAAGTAAAGACAAAATTGCCGTGTATATCACAAAGAAACCTATTGACTATACTGTCGTAAACAAAAAAATAAATAGCGCCAAAGGTTCAACCTTCGAAGAAAAAGTGACCAATGCGCTTGCTGGAGAGTACGAAGAGAATGTTCGTTTTTCTGCTGGAAGTGGTGTTGTGAATTTCGAAGCAAATGCCCAAAAAGGAAAGGGTGTCGTGTTTGTAATCGGCGTGAACAAATAATATGAAACAAGAAGTAACTATTTCTTTTGATCGATACGATCATTGGAACGAATTGTCCGATCGAGATCAAGAATTGGTCGAAAAAGCATTTGCTGTGAGCAAAACGGCCTATGCACCCTACAGTAAATTTCATGTTGGAGCGTCTTTGAGATTGTCCAATAATGAAATTGTAACGGGAAGTAATCAAGAGAACATTGCCTATCCATCTGGATTGTGTGCGGAGCGTGTGGCGCTTTTTTATACAGGTGCAAATTATCCGAACGAAATGATTGAAACCTTATGCGTCGTAGCAGAAGGTGATTTACTTCCAACGGATAAAATTTTATCGCCTTGTGGTGCATGCCGACAAGTAATGTTGGAAACAGAGGTGCGACAAAAAAAATCGTACCGCATTATTTTGGTAAGTCAGAATGGTGTTACAATTGTGTTTCATTCTGCTGTAGATTTACTTCCCTTAGCATTTGGTATTACCGATTAATCACAAAAAAAAATGAGATCATTTATTGCACTTCTTTCAGTTGTCGTCATACTACTTTCTTGTCAATCAACTAAACCATTGGTAGGTGGTGATAACGAACAGAACAAAAACATTGTTTCTGGTGAAGTAACTCGAAATTTGATGTCTTCGGACAAAGCAGACACCGTTGAAAGTTCGATCCAATACATGTTTTATGAAATAACTGAACTTCCGTATCAAGACACAGTAAACCGAATGATCAAGGAGTTCATTTCTGGAGTCGTTTCATACGGTACAGGTGCAACAGATCAAAACTCGCTCCTTTCAGTAGATTATATGAACGAGTCGATTGATGAGTTCGCAGATGAGTACAATCGTCAATTGGAATTTGTTGAAGGTGGCGGAGTGTGGACGACTGAAGCATCCATTCAAATTAAGGAGAGAGGTTCCGACTATGTCGAATTATACTTGTCGAATTGGAGTTATTCGGGAGGTGCGCACGGAATTGGTGGAGCAGGAGAGTTTATCATCGATATGAAAACAGGAAAGGAATTATTTCTCACAGATTTCATCTCAGATGTGAATGAATTAACAAGAATCGCAGAGGAAATTTTCAGAGCAGATCAAGAGTTAGCTGCAGATGCAAATTTGATTGAGGAAGGGTACTGGTTTCCAGAGGGTAATTTTCAGTTGAACGAAAACTTCGAGTTTAATGGTGAAACACTCGATTTTCTGTACAACGTGTACGAAATAGCTCCGTACGCGGCAGGTCCAATTACCATTTCTATTCCAATGAGTCAAGTGAAACCTCTACTTAAACGCAAAGTACACTAATCCAATCCAGTATTTGCGAGCAATTGGCTTGACATTCTCCCTTGTATATGGTTGAATATGAGGGCTTTTTATGATTACTTCCTTTTCGCTATAAAATCGCTCTGTTACATAGAGAATTTTATATATTTGCTCCTCGATAATTAAATTAGCATCATGGCGGGAAATGATAAAAAAACACCGACGAAATCTACGCGAAAATCGAAAGCAGCTGCGAAATCGAAATTCTCGAAGGATACATATATAAAGTGGTACAAAGACATGCTTCTCATTCGTAAGTTCGAGGAGAAAGCAGGACAACTTTACATTCAACAGAAGTTTGGTGGTTTTTGTCACCTTTACATCGGACAAGAAGCAATCGTTGCAGGTACAGCGAGCGCTAGTCAAAAAGGAGATAAACACATGACTGCCTACCGTGATCATGGTCACCCAATTGCACTCGGAACTGATCCGCGTGTATTGATGGCGGAGCTTTACGGTCGAACAACAGGTTGTTCAAAAGGAAAAGGTGGTTCCATGCACTTCTTCGATAAAGAAGTAAACTTCATGGGTGGACACGGAATCGTTGGAGCACAAATTCCAATGGGAGCAGGTGTTGCCTTTGCTGAAAAATACAACGAGACAGACAATGTCGTTTTCGTTTCAATGGGGGATGGTGCTGTTCGACAAGGAGCATTGCACGAAACATTTAACATGGCGATGAACTGGAAGTTGCCCGTAGTGTTCATTATTGAGAACAACAACTACGCAATGGGAACTTCGGTAAAGCGTACAACAAATGTAACGGACCTCTCTAAAATTGGCCTGTCTTACGAAATGCCTTCTAAATCGGTGAATGGAATGTCTCCTGAAGCAGTGCACGAAGCAATTGAAGAAGCAGCGGATAGAGGTAGAAGAGGTGACGGTCCAACATTGTTGGATATCCGAACATATCGATACAAAGGTCACTCAATGTCTGACCCGCAAAAATACCGTACGAAAGAAGAGGTTTCTGAATGGATGGAACAAGATCCTATCGAATACTGTAAATCAGTAATCCTCAAAAACAAGTGGATGTCGGAAGACGAAATTTCAGAGGTTGAAGCGTGGGTAAAGAAAGAAGTGAAAGAATCGGTAGAATTTGCCGAAAACTCACCTTACCCAGAAGGGAAAGAATTGTACGAAGACGTATATATGGAGGAGAATTATCCATACATTATTGAATATTAGAATAGTTAATCGAAAGAGAATATGGCGGAAGTAGTTTACATGCCGAAGTTGAGCGACACGATGACGGAAGGTGTAGTTGCTGAATGGAATAAGAAAGTCGGCGATGCAGTTTCTGAAGGTGATGTCCTTGCGGAAATTGAAACGGACAAAGCAACTATGGAGTTTGAATCATTCTACGATGGTGTGCTGTTGCATATTGGTGTAGAGAAGGGACAAACGGCTCCTGTTAATTCTTTGCTCGCAATTATCGGTGAGAAAGGAGAAGATATCGAAAAGGTGTTGGCTGAAGCAAAATCGGCGGCTCCTGAAGAAAGTGCTGAGGAAGAGAAAGAACCTGCAAAGGAAGAAGCAAAGCCT
This sequence comes from Flavobacteriales bacterium, assembly GCA_013373595.1. Lineage (GTDB taxonomy): Bacteria > Bacteroidota > Bacteroidia > Flavobacteriales_D > Crocinitomicaceae > UBA4466. The sequence continues at coordinate 20,174 of JABXHO010000061.1, forward strand.
GCCTCAACGCTAGCTCCAAAACCGAAACCGGAAGCAAGTCAACCAAAACCAACGCCAGCACCAGCGCCTGCTGCTTCGAAGCCTTCAGTAACAGAAGGTAACGATCGTGTGTTTGCTTCGCCTTTGGCCAAGAAAATGGCGGAAGAAAAGGGAATTGACTTAACGAACGTTGTCGGGACAGGAGAAAATGGACGAATTGTAAAACGTGACATTGATCATTACGTACCATATATTCCTGCTGTAGGTGGTTCGCGTAAGCCGCATGTTGGTGTGGAGACATTCACAGACGAGCCAATTTCTCAAATGAGAAAAACAATCGCGAAGCGTTTGTCAGAAAGTAAATTCACAGCGCCACATTTCTACTTAACAATTGAGTTGGACATGGATCGTGCAATCGATCTTCGTACTTCATTGAAAGAGCAGGCAGATATCAAGATTTCATTCAACGATATGGTGATCAAAGCATGTGCTTTGGCATTGCGTGAGCATCCTGCAGTAAACAGTGCTTGGTTGGGAGATGTGATTCGTAGAAATGAGCACGTACACATCGGTGTAGCTGTTGCAGTTGATGAAGGATTACTCGTTCCTGTTATTCGTTTTGCGGATGGTAAAGGAATGCCAGAAATCGGAGCTGAAGTACGCGAATTGGCAACAAAAGCGAAAAACAAGAAATTACAACCATCTGAGTGGGAAGGAAACACATTTACTATCTCTAACTTGGGAATGTTTGGAATTGAAGAGTTCACGGCAATTGTGAATCCACCAGATAGCTGTATCATGGCAGTTGGAGGAATCCGTCAGGTTCCTGTAGTGAAAAATGGCGAAATTGTTCCTGGAAACGTAATGAAAGTTACGCTGTCATGCGACCACCGCGTAGTGGATGGTGCAACTGGAGCAGAATTCTTGAATACATTCAAAAATTACATGGAGAATCCAGTGTTACTGGTTCTTTAAGAAAACATCAATAATTCAAAAAGCTCAGGTGTTAATCTGGGCTTTTTTTTATTCTTTGCGGAAAGAAAATACAAAGATGAAATAGGCGAGTAGTTCTTATTCGCGAAATGAATTAAAATGGAAATAGCAATCATAGCACACGACGGTAAAAAAGCTGAAATGGTTCAGTTTTTAAATGAACACAAAGAGGTGCTGCAACGACATAATGTACACCTTGTTTCAACAGGGACAACTGGGCAAAAAGTAGAAAAAGCGGGGTTTGAAGTAACAAAATTACTTTCTGGCCCATTGGGAGGTGATGCGCAAATTGCAGCACGTGTTGCCGAAGGAACGTGCGATATGGTAATTTTCTTCCGAGATCCTCTCGAAAAGCATCCACACGAGCCAGATATTTTCATGCTCATGCGTATGTGCGATGTCTATGATGTACCACTCGCTACCAATCCTTCAACGGCGGAACTCTTCTTTAAAAATCTTGCGATTTAAGCAATCATTCTAGGCGCAAAGGAATAATTCCCCTGCTATAAGTAAAAGATACTTTTTTTCATTCACAAGACACTGTCTCTTAAACGATGGACAGTGTGTTAATGTAATTATAATCGGTTGTCAATCTACAATATAATTGTATATTAGCTTTAGCTAAAGGTGATTTAACTAACTCCGCAAACTCTTAACACATCATGTGGGGGAGGTTAATCCTGCTACTTTTAATAACCAAATAACTACATATGCGAATGTTTCAAACGGTAAGCGTTTGGACGTTGACTATGCTAACTCTGCTAATGTCAGGCTACACTTTCAGCCAGGCAACAATCAACGTTCGTGTTATTTCTGTTCAAGCTCAGAACTCAGTCGATTGCGACGGATTCCTAACAGGTGATAGCGATTTTGTCTGGGAATTTTTAGCCACAGACAATTCACTCGGTAATTCCAATAACAACCCTGTCCTTTTCGGTGTGTTAGGTGATTTCAATTTTGCCTATCAAAACGGGAACAATGGACCGTACACAATGGTGGCGCCAGGTGGAGGATTTTCTCCGAGTAATGGCTTGTATTTTTCACACGATTATGTGTGTCCAACAGATGTTCCTACAAATATTTCCATCGATTGGCGTGCCTACGAAAACGATGATTTACTCTTCAATTATTCACTCGGATTGGGTGGTTCGGAAGGAGAAACAGCAAATCAAACGGTGAACATGGCGGTGCCTGCAGGAGCGGGAACGAATACGCAAACGTACACAGCAACCAGCACGGATGGCGGGTGTAATCAAACGTATTCCATCACATTTGAAGTGGAACGCATTCCGATTGTTCTCAATTATTTAGAAGACAATATTTGTGATGCTCAGCAAGTGGCATTGAATACAACCTACACCTTAGGGTGGTGTCCCTCAGCTACGCTGGAACCAAATGAACCACATACAGGAGACGTCACTGCGAATGGATCGGTATGGGTGAAATTTGTGGCGCCTGCGAGTGGAGAAGTGGAAGTGACAACGGATTTAAGTGGAACAGAATTCGGAACGTATTTCCAAATTTATCACGCTGCGGATGGTTTGAACTGCGGAAACGGAATCCAACCAATTACGGGAACGTTGATTAAGGATAAGTTTGAATATTTATCCAATCACCAATTTTCAGACGGAACGGATTTCCTTGGAGTTGATCCTGAAGCTGAAATTCAGTTAGATGCTTGTGATCCCGTTCCTTTATTTTCTTACCAAAAAGTACATGCCGGTGAAACATACTATGTACAGCTTTCTGCGGATAACGGAGGAGAAAGAGGATATTACGAGTTCCGTGTGAATGATCTCGGTGGAGGAAGTCCTCCCAATGCGGAAGATATTCCATGTAATTCGCCCGTTACGGCATTCGGAACAACACCAATTAGCTCGAATGCAGGTTCGCCAGCTTCGATGAACTTAAGTTTTGGTTGTGCATTCGATAGTGGAAATGATTTTGGTGAGGTGGGCGATGTCCATACTTCTCCAGATCCTAGTGAATACCACGCGTATGATTACGACCACAACGCAGAAGGAAATTCGACAGTGAACGAATCAGTTTGGTTGAATTTTGTTGCTCCAAACAGTGGACGTATTGTCTATGAAACGGATTATCAAAGTGGAGTCTATTCGGAAGATGCCGCTCTCTTTGGTTTCGATAAGCGATTCGGTCCTGGAATCCCTGCTGATTACAATTGTGCTAACCTCGAATTCATCGATGCAGAAGAAGGAGGTGTCAACGGAATTTTTGGTGGGGGAGTTGAAAGTGCAATCATCACGCAACAATGTTTGGAACCAGGATATTCTTACTATGGAATGGTAGATCCTGCAAATAACTTGACAACTTTCAATACGCAAGACATTGATACGTGGTTGTACGATCCAAGTGTGGATGATCCAATCAATAATCCTCCTGGAAATGATATTTTATGTTTGGCTTCGATCGATCCAATTTATGAGGTGCCAGTGACACCTGCAGGGTTAACGCCGCCGTTCAATGCGGTAGCAGGAAGCAACGAACGTGCCTGTCGTGAATATTTGGCTGGTGAGCCGCCTGCAGCGCCGCTTCAAGCAGATCGCGCAGATCAAACAGTTTGGCATTATTTTACTGTTCCTCCTTCTGGAGCTATTGAAATGAATATTCGTGCCTACATCGGGATGGATACGCTTCGCTACGCGATGTACGAATTCTTAAATGGAACGGATTGCTACGGAGGGTTAAATCCTGCTACATATACACAGGATGGAACGCAAACAACGCCAATCATTACGCCGTTTTTGACAGGTTCGGCAGGATTTGATGGAACGCAAGAGTCCGTATGTTGTTTAACTCCAGGTTCACTCATGGCAATTCAATTGGATGGTGGATCTCCGGGGGATGAAGGACAATACATCATCGAGTACATTCGAGAAGTAGAAAGCTATTCGGGTGATACGTATGTGGAGCTTGCCAACGCTACAGTGGTTGATTTGACTTCAACGGATACAGCGTTTGTTTGTTTCGGTGATGATTTAACACCAGGAAACTTATTGGATGGAAATGGTGAGCCAACTTTGGATATTCCAGCGTGTTTGACGCCTGGCTTCGTAATGCACAGCACGCTTCCTGTTCCTGATCCAGTAATGGGATCAGGATTTACATACATTGATACGGCGCAAGGATTAACGAGCGTGTTTACAAACAATACCAACGGTTCTGGAACCTTCGGAAATCCATTATTCAACACGGTATACTACGTATCATCTATGGCAGACGATCCTGCTGCTTGGGGAGATTTCTTGTGTTCTTCTTCAACGGTTGATAATACGGTGCAAGTAGTGTACTTGGAACCTGTTGTTCCTTTCTCATTCTACGATAATACGCTTTGTGAGATCACGTTCTCTGCAACGGGTGGAATGAGTGCCTTCAACGGTTCTTTATTCTCCTATACGATTCAAGATCCAACCATGACGGTTGTTCAATCGGGAACTTTTGCTGGAGGAACAAACGTGGTCTATGCAGTTCCATCGGCAGCAGTTTACATGATCACGGTGGATGACGGTAGCTGTCCGTATACATTCACCATTGATGCTAGTGCATGTGGAAACCCATGTATCGTGAATCCGAATATTAACTACGTGAATGCAACGATTTGTAACGGAGAATCAATCTTCTTGGAAGGAGCAAATCAAACAACGGCAGGTACGTACACAGATATCTTTACGGGTGCGAACGGTTGTGATAGTACGATTTACACAACAGTAACGGTTCTCGAACCAGTCGCAGTGTCTAACGCGGTTACAATCTGTACAGGATCTTCGTATACTGTTGGAACAAGCACGTACACAACAGCAGGACAATATGTAGATGTATTTACAGCGGCCAATGGTTGTGATAGTACGGTGACAACAAACTTGTTTGTGGAGTCTGAGATTTCAACGAACATAGTAGAAACAATTTGTACGGGATCAGTTTACACTTTTGGCGGACAAAACCTCGTAACATCAGGAACGTATTTCGATACACTTGTTGCAGGTGGTGGTTGTGACTCAGTGGTAACGCTCTTCTTAACGGTAACGCCATTAATCACGAATTCTATTACAGAAACTATCTGTGAGGGAACCAGTACCAATTTCGGTTCTCAGACCTTATCATCTTCTGGAACGTATACTGAAATGTTCTCAACGGCAACTGGATGTGATTCACTAGTAACCATGTATTTGTTCGTTACGCCAACCATTCAGCACGCAATGTCGGAGGTGATTTGTGAAGGACAATCATACACATTAGGAACACAGACCTTGTCGACTTCGGGTACATACACTGAAATGTTTACAACAGCAGCAGGCTGTGATTCCATCGTTGAATTGTTCTTGACGGTTTCTGATCCGTTGGATTCAACCATTTACGACTCAATTTGTGAGGGTGAATCGCTTGAATTTGGTTCACAAGTGTTGACAGTATCCGGTGTGTACACTGAGAACTTCCCGACGGCTGGAGGTTGCGACTCATTGGTAACGCTTGAACTACAAGTGTTGGATTGTGAGGCCTTATTGCAAATCAGTAATGTGTGTACGCCGAACGATGATGGTCGAAATGATACATGGCGTGTCAGCGATCTCAATCAATTGGCAGGTTGTACGGTTCAGATTTTCAATAGATGGGGAGAACTCATGTATGAAACAACAGATTATCAAAATGAGTGGGCAGGAACCAAAGATGGTGAAGTGTTACCAGACGGTGCGTACTACTACACGATAACCTGTGATGAAGAAAGGGAGTACCAAGGTGTCATTAACTTAATGAGATTTAAAAAGTAAGAGCCATGAAAGCATTCAATAAATATATCGTAGTTGGTGTAGTGAGTATGATCGCTTCTGGGGCTTTTGCTCAGCAAACGAGACAAACCAATTTATACAATTACAACAAGTTCTCGCTCAATCCTGCGTATGCCGGGGCGAGTGGTTGTACGGAAGTGAATTTCTCCCACGTTAATCAATGGGTGAAGGTGGAAGGAGCACCCAACACGAGTTTTGTAAGTGCCAATACGGCCTTCGGACGTGGTTGGGGAGCTGGAGCTGATTTGTTGATCGATCGCTTAGGTCTTTTTCAACAAGTTTCTGCAAATGGTGCCGTTTCGTATGGCTTTTCTATCGCTAGAAAGCATAATATTCGATTAGGAATTAGCGCAGGCTATTTTCAGATGAGAATTGATCCAACCGATGCCATTGCATTCGATTCAGGAGATCAGATCGTGGATGGAGGAGTACAAACAGCGAGTTCCTTGAATACATCTGCAGGAATTCTGTACCAATTCGAAGGACTAGAGTTGTCATTTGCGACCAAACAATTACTGGAAGGTCGAACGAATTTCAATTTTAGCGGACTAGATGGATACGGACTACGACGCCATTATTCAGCGTATGGTGCGTACGATATTCCGCTAAATAAACAATTGACCTTGAAACCGAACATTCTGTACAGAGGTGTCGGAAATGTGCAACAATTCGATTTTAACGCGGATATCAACTACAATGATTTCATCTATGGAGGAATTGGCTGGAGAACACAAGTCGGACTTGTAGCGCGACTGGGCGTCAACATCCGTAAACTTTTCTTTCTAGGATATGCCTACGAAACACCCATGCAAAATTTGGCTTCCTATGGTTCTGGATCGCATGAAATTACCCTCGGATTGAAATTCTGTAAAAAGAAGAAAGAGGAAATTGTTGATCCAATTGCGGAAATTCCTCCGGTTCCTGATACGGTAACCATTATGGATACAGTCGTCATTGCAACAGTAGATACCGTTTTCATTGAGAAGCCTGCCGACGACGACGTGACGAAAGCCATGCTCAATGCTTCAGAGAGTTTAGAGTTTATCTACGATAAAGCCATTATTGTAGAGGATTCGTACGATCCATTGAACGCGTTGACCAACATCTTATTGGTAAGAAAAGATGTAAGCATTCAACTTGATGGGCACACGGATGGAGACGGAACAGAAGCATACAACATGAAGCTGTCGAAAGATCGTGTGGAAGCAGTCAAACGATTCTTGGTTGCGAACGGAGTGGACGAATCCCGAATCAAAACGGATTACCACGGAGAATCGCAGCCGATTGCATCCAACGATACGGAGGAAGGAAAGGCGAAAAATAGACGAGTAGAGATGAAAATTATTATGGAATAACCATTCATAAATTGACGGTAGAAGAGAATTTTATAGAGAGCGCACGCAAACAATTCGAGTATTACAAATCGCTTGGAGAGAAGACGATCGCTCAATTGAACGAGGATGAATTGTTCTGGCAGTTCAATGCGGAAAGTAATTCCATTGCAATTACTGTAAATCATCTGTGGGGAAATATGATGTCCAGATGGACGGATTTCCTTCAGTCAGACGGTGAGAAAGAGTGGCGAAATCGAGACTTGGAGTTTGAATCGGTGATCAAAACAAAAGACGAATTACTTGAAAAATGGGAAGCGGGTTGGTCATGTCTCTTTGAGGCCATCGATTCCATAAATCAGGATAATTTTGGTTCAGAAATCTTCATTCGAAATCAACGACATACGATTGTAGAAGCGGTGAGCCGACAAATGATGCATTACGCGTATCACGTGGGGCAAATCGTATACGTAGGACGGATGATCAAGGGAAAAGATTGGCAAAGTTTGTCGATTCCCAAGGGAAAATCCACCGACTACAATGCTGAAAAATTTTCCAAAGGAGAACACGGCGGACATTTCACAGATGAACTAAAATAGGGCAAAAAAAGGAATGTGTTCTTTGATTTGTGGTTTCGATTGATGTATCTTCGCCATCTTTACAGAAAAACCACTAATCATTATGATCCAGAATCTATTTCCATTTGTACTTTCATTTGTCTTGAGCCTTATTGCTTTTAGTAGTCAATCGCAAATTATTATATCTATTGGTAACCCAGTCGATGGAGTCGAAGGTTCCGGAAATAGTATGTTTGATGTCTTCATTGAGGGAGGCGACGTAAATACCACAGGCGCACCGATTACAGGTTCCCTTTCTTATGGTGGAACGGCAACATCCGCCGCAGATTATATAGAAATCACAAGTTTCTCTATTCCTGACGGAGCCAGTTCAACAACAATTTCCATTGTTGTTATCGATGATGCATTAGTGGAATGTGACGAATCCATAATAGCGACACTTTCCAACTTGAATACCGGAATGGTCAATCCTTCTGCAAGTACGGATACTGCTTATATCATTGATGATGAGTGTACGAATAATATAGATGAACTCAACGAAGTTGGTTTGACTGTTTACCCAAATCCAGTTGCACATTTTGTACGCTTTGAAGCGGAACAACAGATGTCAAATTATGCCATTCTAGATGTAAACGGTCGTATTATGAATGCTGGAAGAATCGATGGGTTAGAGTTTCATACATCTCTTGAATCTTTGCAGAACGGCGCTTATTTCGTTCAAATCGAATTTGAAAATGGTGCGCTCATCAACCGAAAGATAGTGAAGGAATAAATCGTTTGAATCAATTTTGAGAAATGGGCAGTTCAACGATGGATTGCCCTTTCTTTTTACCAGCGATCCATGAGTAATTTCGAACGCAAGGTATCCATGATCCTCGACATGTCTGGATGATCTGTTTGAATCAAAAAGGCATTGATAGTTGAAAGCAAGGTATTTCCTTCTTGGGGGATAAATGCCCAACCTTTAATGGAATCACTGCTGATAATCATGTTGTTGGCAATCACAATGGCATGGGAAAAAATCCGACCTTGAAAGCCAATTCTTCGTCCTCGCTCAAAAATGACGTTAGAATCAAACTTCGTAGATGTTGAGATGTGCGGGTTCTGCGCAATCAGTTCCAGAATTTCTTCTTTGGTAAGCTTTTGTTTGAGTCCGATATTGAAACGAACAGCGTGCATTAACTGACTGGGCGTAGTGACGTCGGAAGAAGTGACATCGGGTAGAATTTTCTTCGTTGCGAATAAATCCACTACATCAACAGAGTGATGCGTTCCAATTTGCTCGTCCAGGTGGCGCGCAACCACATTGGCTGTTACCAATCGCTGATGATTTCCGATGTCTTCAGATCGCCGAACGACCACGAAATCCGAACTTGTATGATTTTCCAGCTGATCTCCTGTAAAGGTTGAAAGCAAACTCGCAAGTGAATGCGTATTGCACGAAACAACGTGAACGAATTTCTTCTTTCGAATGGCTGCGTCATTGAGTCCACTCATATACGAAACGCCGAATTTCTTCTCACTTCCTTGCGCGCACGCACCTTTCAAGTTGGGAAGATCCACATACCATTGTTTGTTTTGCATGCCACCGCCATTGTTCGTACAGTCAAAGATGTAATCGATGTCATCAATAACGTCATCTAGGAACTCGTAGTCAGATTCTGCTAAACGCGAGCAAACACGCACACCCTGCGATTGCAAGTATGTCAAATCATCCAATTGCCAAGGAAGAGGCTTGTTTTTTAACGCAAAGACAGCATCAATTCCCAATAATTCTTGATGTTCGATGAGTAAGGCGAGGAGAGTAGTGCCAATGTTTCCAATTCCGTTGACGAGAACTATCATGTAGTAGGCTTTTTGTGAATCAATTGTTTCGTATGTTTCTTTCCGATGAAGGGAACAAGAAAGGATTTCCAGAGAATGGTAAGGTCTGTTTTTGCCGATCGCGTGTCGATGTATTCCATGTCGCATTGCCAGGAAACATTGGCGTCGCACACGTTCACTAGCTGTGCCATTCCCGAAATGCCCGGTTTCACACTCCAACGCTTCTCATGCGAAGCATCATCCCATTTCAAACGAACAATATCTGCATGGGTGAGTGGACGTGGACCAACAAAATTCATTTCGCCCTTCATGATATTGAACAATTGCGGCAACTCATCCAATCCTGTTTTGCGCAACACGCGACCAATTCCCGTAATTTTCCCTTGATGCATCGTGCGCACTTTATACACGAAAAACGGTTCTTTGTTCAAACCAATGCGTTCCTGAATAAAAACGGGCGTTTTGAAATCCCAAATCCAGACGAAGAATAAGGTGAGAAGCATCACAGGTGAGAGGAGAAGTACAAAAATCGCTGCCAAAAATTGTTGCATGGGCTAAGATACGAAAAGGGATTTTCCTATGAAGTGAAATAAGTGAATTAATACTTAGATCGTCCAGTGTTGACTACAAGTCTTTGGTATTCATTTAGTTCGAGTTCCTAAAACAAAATAACCCGACCAATTAGATCGAGCTATTAATTTTTTCTAAAAACCCATTTTCGGATTTCCTCTTCAGTGAATGTTAGGTGCGTCATGTAGAACAGTACAAAGCAAATCTAATGAATCAGCTTTTTATAAAAAAGACCTTTAGATGTTGCTTAGGTGAAATGTACACATTTTTGTTTGTAAATTACTATTGGATAGTGATTTAATTTTAGTCATTGAATGCATTTCTCGTAAAATCCGATTATCAAGGTGCGGAATTCCGCACTTTTCAAATATTGCACGTTTTTAAACCTCAAAAAAATGTTAAGATCAACGCTTGCTATTTTCATGTTTAAGGAAGATTTTTCAATTTTGAGGACAAATGAAAATACCATGAAAACAACGATTATTTTATTCTTTCTAAGTATTACTTCCGCGTTTACTCAGGTAGATTGCAACCGTTTGGAAGCAAATTATTCAGGAAAATGCGAATCGTACAACGAACGAACGGGAATCAGATCTTCGTATTCGTACAAAAAAGGCGATTTACACGGAAAGTTTGATGAATTGTACAAAAACGGCCAGCTTCGATCGAGTGGAGCCTACAAAAAAGGATGGCTGCATGGAAAATTCAATGCCTACTATCCAACAGGTGAGCAAATGACCGTGGCCAAGTTCAAATCGGGCTCGGGAGATTTTGATATGTTTCACGAAAATGGCGCAAATAAGGTGAGAGGCCAATTTGAAGAGGGGATAGCAGTTGGAAATTGGAAGTTCTACGATGCGAATGGAGAGTTAACTCGCGAAATGGATATGGCGAATGCACGCGTAAATATGCATGCGTTTTTGGTAGGAGCAGAGGCCATTCGTCAGCCTAACGCCTTTGATGATTTCTTTGGCGGTGACGGTTCAGGATTTACATTCTCATTTGGAGGCGACATGGATTCAACTTTCGCTCGAATGAGGAACCAAATGAATGAATCATTGCAACGCATGCGCGCTCAAATGGATCAAATGATGCAAGGATTGTCTGACACTTCTTTTTCGCGTTCTTTTCAATTTGATACAACCTTTACGTTCAATAATTTTGATGATATGGATGGATTCTTCAGTTTCAAATCCTTCGGAGATTCATCCAATAATTTTTCATTTCACTTTGATACCATCATTGGAAACCTTCCAAATAATTCAAACGCCTTTTTCGGAACGAGTCGCGATTTGGTTGATTTTCCAGACACCGATCCAAGTTTTGTAGGAGGAGAAGAAAGCATGAAAGCATTCGTGGAAAATGAGATGGGACCTTTGGACGCAGAGCACGAATATATAGTTGGTGATGTTTTCGTAGAAGCGATTATTGAAAAGGATGGAAGTGTAAGCAATGCTCGAATTGCACTAGGTCTAGAGAGCGAAGCACAGAATGCGGAAGCACTACGAATAGCCAAAGCGATGCCGAAATGGAACCCAGCGACGGTAGATGGCGAACCTGTGCGAAGCAGATGCATAATTCCAATTAAGTTCAAGTGATCTCTCGGATCATATTATCAAAATATTAGGTTAACTTACTGTTAATCATACCGATAAAAATAATTACTTGAATTAACATTTTTTTTCTTTATATTTGTTTATGCGGAATTCCGCATGGCACTATTAAAGTATTCCACATTGATAGTCTAGGTTGAGGGAGTTATTTTTACCACATTGAATGACCTAACCACTAATTCATTCAAAACGGGAAAAGGGAGTGAACGCTTCCTTTTGTCGTTTCTAGAACTTTCCTCCAGAATTATGTTCACTATTCGGAAAGTGTTATCTTGCATAAAAAACGTGATCAACATGAATGTGAAACACCTACTATTTTTTGCACTAATCGTTACCGCTTCGTTCGCGAATGCGCAATCATTAAATAAAACAGAACCCCAACAATTTTGGGACACGAACATTCAAGCAATTTTGGATGAAGATGTTGATGCAGTTGTGGAGCAAGCCTATTTTCCAATGTCTACATTCGAGGGAGATTGGTCTAAACGAGATTTTAAAAATTCATTTGATGTGATCTTTGATCGTTCTGTGCTCGAAGCGCTCGGGAAGCAAACTTATCGCGATATTCAAGCTACGAATGGAACAGATGGATTAACATACAAGGTTGTTGTTATGACCTATACGGAAATTGACGGTGAACTGTACGAAAGTGCCACAATGCTGTATTTCCAAAAGTTCAATGATGAGTGGAAACTCTTCAAGATTGACATGGCCGGCTAATTTTTTTCTAACATGCGTAAGGTACTCCCACACCTCCGAAAATCGGCTTCCATTCTTCTGATTAGCCTAGAAGTCTTCGTGGGATTCATTTGCTTTTATTTCACGTTTGCTTTTTATGGAATGATTTTCTCGTGCGGAGAAGATGATCCCAACAAGGAAATTGCGGTATATATTCGATCCAATGGCGTGCATACCGATATCTGTATTCCGACAAATTCCGATCATAAAAATTGGTTGCTCGATTTTGACTTGAACGATTACGAAGACAAAAGCAGAGTGGAATATGTAGGAATCGGCTGGGGCGACAAAGGTTTTTTTCTTGACACACCGACATGGGCTGAATTAAAGGCTTCCACAGCGATAAAAGCAGTATTTTTGCCAAGTCCAACCGCGATGCACGTGGAATTCATGAATGAACCCGTTGTTTCAGAATACATTCGAAAGGTGAAAATTTCAAAGAAGAACTACCGAAGATTGGTGAAATTTATAGAATCAACTTTCCAAACGAAAGAAAACCGTCCGATTTTAATTCCTGGGCATGGCTACGGACTTACCGACAATTTTTACGAAGCGTATGGAAATTATCACTTGTTCAATACATGCAATGTATGGACGAATGACGCCATGAAATCAGCATCCATTCCTACTTCCATTTTTAGTGTTTTTCCTGAAGGAAATTTAATGCACCTCGACTCGTGAACACGGACGAATTTCCATTTCCCATACGAAAGATTATTCACGTTGATATGGACGCGTTCTATGCATCCGTGGAACAGCTCGATAATCCTGAGTTGCGCAATAAACCGATTGCTGTCGGTGGCTCAAAAGAAAGGGGAGTGGTGGCCGCGGCAAGCTACGAAGCACGAAAATATGGTGTTCGATCGGCTATGCCAAGTGTGATTGCGGCACGGCGCTGTCCAGATTTGATTTTCGTAAAACCACGATTCGATCGCTACAAAGAAGTGTCGGGAATGATTCGCGATATTTTTCATGAATTCACAGATTTGGTAGAGCCGCTTTCTCTCGACGAGGCTTTTCTCGATGTGACGGAAAATAAGTACCAACATCAATCAGCAACAGTTTTGGCTGAAGCCATTCGCTTTCGGATCAAAGAAGATACAGGACTGAATGCGTCGGCAGGAATTTCTATCAATAAATTCGTAGCTAAAATAGCATCGGACATCAACAAGCCGAATGGACAAAAAACAATTCCACCTGAAGAAGTACTCGATTTCTTAAGTCAATTGCCCATTGAGAAGTTTTTCGGTGTAGGAAAGGTGACAGCTGAAAAGATGAAATTGCACGGAATTTTCAATGGAAGCGATCTAAGACATAAGTCGAGAGCTTATTTGAGTCAGTATTTCGGCAAGTCAGGCGGACATTTCTACGATATCGTCCGTGGTGTTCAACACAGCGAAGTGAAACCAGACCGTATTCGAAAGTCGATTGCTGCCGAGCGTACATTCTCGAAAGATATCAGCACAGAAAATTCGGCGCTTGAATTACTAGATAAAATAGCGGAAGAACTGGAGCGAAGAACACAGAAATCTGAAGTGAAAGGAAAAACGATCACCTTGAAGCTCAAATACGCTGACTTTACGGTTCAAACCAGAAGTAAAACCCTTCCTGAATTTGTGTCTACTTCGAAGGAAGTATTTCCCGTCATCAAAGAGCTCTTATCGCAAGAAGCGCTAAAAATGCCCGTTCGTTTATTGGGAATATCACTTTCGAAACTCAATACGCAAGAGCCAGAAGATGATGCCGTTTCCTTTCAGATGAAGATGGAATTCTAATTATTCAAAGTAAGTGGTAATTTCCTCACTCATTGGATTCACTTTCGATCCAAAAACAGCTTCCAGCTCACCATTTTCTGAAATAATGTATTTCTGAAAATTCCATTTAACAGTCGAATCCTCTAAACCATTTTTTGACTTGTCAGTCAGCCATTCGTACAAAGGATGTTGATCTTTTCCTTTCACATCGACCTTTTCTGTCAATTGAAAGGTAACACCATAGTTGCGCTCGCAAAACGTAGCGATTTCTTCTGCAGTTCCCGGTTCTTGATTCATGAATTGGTTGCACGGAACACCAAGAATCGTCACTTTGTCACCATATTTCTCATGCAATTGCTGCAAATCTTTGTATTGTGGCGTATATCCGCATTTTGAGGCAACGTTCACAATTAAAAGCTTCTTCCCTTTGTAATCGTTCAAATCCAAGGCTTCTCCTTCGAGCGAGTTGATTTTGATGTCGTATACAGATTCCGTTTGCGCATAGGACGATACCGTCAATATTCCCATTGCAATTAGCAAAAATGAGCGTGTAAGTAATTTCATATTTAAATTAAGTTAAATGAAATGTATCCATTGATTCATGGTGTTCGAACAGGGAATCCTGATCTTAAGCAGACATGAAGCTAAGATTTGAGTTAATTACCGATAATTCTTCCGAGTTTACCGTAAGAAGCGGAATTTGTTGCTCATTTTCAATCATTGTTTGGATAAATGAATTCGGTGATGGAAGAATTCCTTCTTTGAAATAAGCCGCAGCAATGATATCGGCATCTACTTGTTTCGCGTAACTGATTAACTCGGTTTCGTATGACGCGTCTCTGTCCAGGTTCACAATTTCGTAATCAATACTGTGCTCATCCAAGTGACGACGTGCAATCATTTGATTTGCTTGCGTTTTATTATTCAACCAAGAATCCGAATCGTGGTACCCAACTAAGTGAATTTTCGCTTTGAATTTCTTCGCCATTGAGCTCGCAAACGTAATAATCTGAAGGCTTTCTTTAGCAAAGCTAAACGGCATAACAATCGTATTGATTTTTTCTACCTTCTTCTTTCCTTGAGTAATCAAAAAAGGAGAACTCGCATTGCTGATCATTTTTACAGCATTGCTTCCAAACAATTTCTGCATTCCTTTCGCACCGTGCGTTCCCATAACGATCAACGATGTTTTCAAAATATCACCTGCTTTTCCAACATCTTCGAAAAGATCACCGACAATCACTTTGGTTGTGACACGGCTCTGATCTTCAATGCTCATTTGAGCAACCAAATTTTTAAATTGTTGGCGCGCTTGAATGCGTTCTGAATGCTTTCCTACGACGTGGAGCAGGTAAGCCGTTCCGTTATTCGCTTCAGCCAAATCAATAGCTAGACGCGTGGCACTTTGAGAAATTTCTGAAAAATCGTGAGGTACGAGATAAATAGGATGTTTAAACATAGTATGCAATTTAGTTGGATAAAGTTAATTAAATTCTTGGCGCGATTTTGGATTGTTCGGCAAATAATCTGAATAGATTTCAGTATATTTATATGAAACGTAATATTCATTGATGAGAAAAATACTACTAGGACTCGCATTGATTTCGGGTACCACAACTTTCGCACAATCGGTTACGCCCGAAGTCACAGCTACTGCTGGTGCGCATTTCGCCATTCCAGGCTATCAAATGAGCTGGACATTAGGAGAACCGATTACCCAGACGCTATCGAATTCGTCAGGGCAACTAACACAAGGATTTCAACAAAGCAACATTTCCGTCATCGGAATAAACGATTACGATTTTTCGTATGAGATAGAAGTGTTTCCTAATCCAACCATAGATATCGTACAAGTAAAATTGTCGGATGGAGTGAAGGAAGGACGCATTTCCATTATTGATCCAACAGGAAAAAGGATTTACGAAAATGAGATTGTTTCCGATCACTTTATGTTGGACTTTGCTCCTTATGCTCAAGGAACCTACTTTTTAAATTTTAGCAGTTCGAATGGAGAATTGCAACACACAATTAGACTTCAAAAACTCAAATAAAATGAAAAAATATTTACTAATACTTGCGGTGGCGCTTGCTTCCAATACATTTGCTCAGTCGCCAGAAGGAATTAATTATCAAGCTGTTGTTCGTGATGCTTTAGGAGCAACAATCACGAATTCTCCTGTAGGATTAAAATTGTCTTTGCTGCAGACATCTAGCACAGGGACAGTTGTATATGAAGAATCATTTTCCACTTTTTCCAATGATTTCGGACTCGTGAATGTGGTGTTTGGAGAAGGAACGGTGATCAGTGGATCATTCGCCAATGTTGATTGGTCGATGGGGCCATATTTTATTGAAGTAGCAGCGGATGTTGCGGGAGGAACGAACTATTCGGTTCTCGGGACACAACAATTAATGAGCGTTCCTTACGCGCTTTACGCGAAATCAACAGGGAGTTCATTTAGCGGTGATTACAATGATTTAACAAATCAGCCAGCTATTCCAACAATGACATCGGAACTTGTGAACGATTCTGGTTTCATTACGAGTCCAGATGACGCTGATGCAGATCCAACGAATGAAATTCAATCGCTTACACTTACAGGAAGCAGTTTGACTATTTCTGGAGGAAATGCAATCGATCTTTCGGGGGTAAATCCACAATTGACCGAAGCAGAAGTGGATGCATACGTAGCCAACAATGGTTACATCACAACTGAAGTAGATGGGAGTACAACGAACGAGTTGCAAACGCTATCGGTAAATGGAGATCAAATCAGTTTGAGTAATGGGGGAGGCACGGTAACCGTTCCAAAACCTGTGAAATTGGAAACAGGAGCTCGAACGAATATGTGTGTGGGAAGTACGTCGCCTGGAGCGGGATGGACGGCTTATTCGGCATCGTCAATTTCAATAACAGTCAATACTTCAGGTTGTGCATTTAGTTCAACACCAACATACTTTACAAGTGTTGGAGGGCTAGGGAATCACTTTCAATTGACGGGGACAAGTGCGATTTACAGTCCAACAGCAACAGGATTTATTCTTTATGTAAAAAGAAGAGATGGAACTGCATTATCACCGGTTGATGCGGCAACAGACGGTTGGTTCATCAATTGGCAGGGAATTGGAGATTAATCCACTCGGCTAAAACGGGAGTGAGTTTCTTTGCAAAGTACGTGTGCGCTCGTCCATTTGGATGTGTGTCATACGGCAATTGATTGTACTTTTTGTTCTCGAGATTCAATGAGATATCCACGGTTTGAAAGCCTTCGGAACGAAGTTGCCTGAGGAATTGTTGCGTGTCCTTGTTTTTGGTTAATCCGGTAACAATCAAGTGGACCTCGTGTTTTTCGCAAAGCGCTTTGATTTTCTGGAAGATAGAAAGACTATTCTCAACCAAATTGATGTTAGATTCCTTCGACTTATCGCTCATGCTTTGGAAGTAGTGAACAGTTGCGAAGGTTTCTCTTCCAGGCCAATTGGAATATAATTTATCGTAATCGACCGTTTTAATGGTGTCATTCTCGATATAAGGGAAGCCGCTCTTTTTTAGAGCTTTACTCGCTGCTTCATTCGATCGTTGATAACCCAGAACCAAGCTGTTTCGATAGCGTGGAGTGAGCGAGTTCCGTTCGTGATGAAAGTCGCAAAAGTTCACGACGACCATTTCGGGAATGTTCCCAGTTGCGATTTCTTCTTTCAATTGCAAATAGGATTGCACCGAACCAAAACCAGGGACGCCAAAATTGCGGATGTCTACATTCGAAAATGCCTGCTGGAGCTGATATGGAAAGGAAAGTGAATCGTCAACCCCCATTCCGTACGTGAATGAACAGCCCATAACGAAAACATCTGGGAGGGAATCTGCTTTTGCTGAATTTCCTGTTATTCGCTGACCATCGATGTGCGTAGCCGTATAAGCTGGAGCGCCATTCATGCTTACAGAGTAAACGCCTTCACCCAATGAAAAACCGAGATCAGCGGACGCCTCCAAGCACATATTGGGTTTGCTTACAATACTATATTCCGTCTGATGATAGGCTCCATACCCTAAAATGCGTAGTGCAAGTTCTAAGCAAATCGGTGTAATTATCACCAAAAACAAAATGTATCGAATGCGCTTTTTCATTTGTCAAACTACTTCTTCCCAAATGGAAATGAAGAACCCGAATGCACGTGCAAGCGAGGTTTATCCCGACAAATAAACGATAAAATTTAAAGAAGCAATTACTTGTTCATCCCTTTTGCGACCAAATAAGTTCCCGAAGAAATCCCCATAAGGGTAAATACTTGTGCCTCAAAGACTGGGAGTTTATGCATTTCAGCACCAAAGAAAGTGGTGAGATAAACGATCAAAAATGCCATGGTAAAGACCAATTGCTGCAGGCGTCCGATTGAAAGTTGACCTTCGTCGTCAGAGATTAAATCAATGAAAAACGATTTCGACTTTTGATGCATTTTCAGAACATTAGGAGCAGGTTGTCTATCTGCTGGAGCGACTTCTTTCGTCGCAGTGCTTGGATCTGCTGCCGCTCTCACCATCTCCTGGTGTTCTTGTGTTTTCAGTTGAGGGTTTTCCGCTAAGGCCTCAGATCGTGCGTGATCGCTCTCAGTCATATCAGAAGATTGACTGCTGCTGATTACTCCTGATGTTACGGCCACGCCCGCGGGAATACCTAGGAGAATGACCGCAGTTGTATTGAGATCAATGGTATGTAAAGGGTTGAATCCCCAATACAGAAGAAAGAGAGGGCAGATAATCAAGGTCCAAACCCAAAGTTGAAAGCGTCCCAAGCTGTACATGCGATCTTTCAATTGTAGTTTTGGAACACTTTCTTTGAGAATGTCCGTTTTCAATCCAATGTAAAGGATAATTCCGAAAGCAATGATCGCCACTGCAATGGAAATAATACTGTAAGCTGTCTGTGTCATAGTGGTGTGGTTTTCTTTTAGCACCTTCAAAATACAAAAAAAACGCACACGACCATTCGATCTCGTTACATTCTCCTATGGCTCAGCGATTAACTCAGAACTCAATAGTTCATAATCATTTAGTGTTTCTAAAAATTTCTTCAATTGAAAACGCTCCGTATCCGAAATAGGAATGCCATTGCTTAATTCTGGAGCAAGCGTAGGAGATGCCACAATACCATGATCATAGTGATCCAGCACTTGATCGATGGTGAAGAAGCGACCATCGTGCATATACGGATACGTAAACAACACATTTCTCAACGTTGGTACTTTGAACTTTCCAAAATCCACTGGGTTTTGCGTGATACGGAACCGTCCAGAGTCTGCTGGAGCTTGATCGAGTCCGTTATTGATAAACGCGTAATTGGTAAACAGTGGTTCCGTGTGACATGAAGCACATTTTGCCAGAAAAACGTCGTATCCAGCCTGTTGATCGGCATCGAAAACGGCCTTTCCACGTTGAACATCATCGTAGAGTGATTGATCAGAGGTAATCATCAAAACAAACTGTGAAAGTGCTTTGAATAATTCGTAGTCGGTTACTTCTGAAACTCCAAAAGCATTGGCGAATTTAGCTTTCCATTCTTGCGAGTTATTCAATTTTTCTAGTATTCCAGGGATTGTTTCGTTCATCTCAACAGGACTCGTAATAGGAGCGAGGTGAAACATGTCCAGATGATTTACACCGCCATCCCACATGAAATAAGGCTGCCATGCCATGTTGAAGATTGCAGGAGCATTCCGCGTTCCTGTTAATCCGCCAACACCAACACTCAATGCGACATTGTGATCTGCAAATTGGTGCGTTTGTGCATGACAAGAGGCACAAGAAATGGTGTTATCTGAAGATAAAAGTGTGGAGTAAAACAAGTCTTTTCCTAACTCAAAGCCTGCAGTTGTTACAGGGTATTGATCGACAGGGTATTCTGGTGTTGGGAAATACTCTGGTTGATAAAAGCTGACTTCTTTCGCTACTTCAATCGTAGGTTCCTTTTTCTTACAAGATGAGAAAGTTACAACGAGCGAAATGCCTAAAATGCTTAAAAATGCTTTCATAATAAAATAGCCGACACCACCTTTCGATGATGCCGGCATTTGATTTTAATTGTGAATCATCATAAAGTTAACTCCAGTATGGAAGTCCGTTGACATTGTTACGGCATTTGCTCCTGGCATCATCAAACTATTGATGTTCGATACAGAACCAATTGTGTTGAAAAGTGTCGAAGGATCAACCGTCATATGAATTTTTGGGTTTCCAGCACCGTTGAGTGTCAAATTCCCTCCGAAAGAAGCTTCTTTCACTTCAACCGTATTGTTGGCACCTGAGAATCCACCTAA
>JABXHO010000003.1 GCA_013373595.1 Flavobacteriales bacterium
AAAACCTCTACTCCAACAATCATCAAATAAACCCATACCACCACTACAACAACTAAATCCACCCTTAGATAAGTTTTCCATAAAAACTTCGGAGATAGTGCTGTACATTATAGACTAAGTAACTTAATCATATAAAACACACTATCATGAAAAGACAATTACGAAAGGTCGTGATGATCACGGCAGCACTGTTGTTTTCGGCAGCAGCTTATTCTCAAAACTTCTACAAAAATGTTTACGGCACACCGGGTGATGAGTATCCAGTAGAAAATCTCAGCAATAAGGGGGGAACCTACTTTTGTGGACAAACCTACGGACGGCCCTCTTTAACGTATGTCGACCATTGTGGGAAGGTTATTTTCTCGCGAATTTACAACTATCAGAACTTCAATACGTTTACATCGATGACTTTTGCGCCAAATGGAGACATTCTGATGCATGCGACTACAGCGAATGAAGATTGGTTTGTTATGCGTGTTGACGCGGGAGGAAATCCACTTTGGGGGAATGTTTACAACAACAATAGAGAGCGCAGAGCGAGTATTATTCCATCCAATAATGACACGTACTTCGTTGTAGGTTGGTGGTCTTCGGGAGGAACATCGGATGACGTAACCGTATTAAAAATTGACGGTGCCGGTGGCGGCCAAATATGGGCAAGAAGATACAACGTAACGGATGACCAAGTAATGGATGTGATTTCCGACCAAAACGGAGGACTTGTAGCCTGCGGAGGTTTGCACAGTACTGTAGATATGTTTGCTATTCATCTAGATCAGAATGGAAATATCGGTCCGAGCATGAAATACCAACAGGCGGGAATCAATCGTTTTGAAGCAAGAGCAGTAACTCAAACTCAAAATGGTGAATATCTTTTCTTGGGAATTTCCAGCACAACAAACGCTTGGACTCCATCTATTCTTACTGTTTTGAGAACCGACGCCAACTTTAATCTATTGTGGCAAAGAGACTTTGATACAGGGAATTTGTTGAGTAGCGTTTCTCACGGTATTAAAGAGGGAGCGAATGGTCATGTTTACTTTACTACGAAGGCGACTTGGGGAGGTTTCAATGATTATTCGATCACGGAACTAGATCCAGGAGGAGGTTGGATTCAAACCAAATTGATTCAAGATAACGTGAGAGTGAACTTTAACTTAAACGGAGCTGAGCAATATCATTTGAATGATCGAATTTTATTAATGGGGAACACACAAACAATCAACCCATTCGGTATGAACGATGAAATCTTAGAAATGACCGATTTGAAATTGAACCTGTGTAATAGCCCTAAAATTATGCCTGTACAAGCCAGTGTTCCTTTGATCTTCTCACCATGGAATCCACAGATAAATCAAATGGGCTTCCAGATTACCCCAGATTTGATCAATCCTGAAGCATATTTAGAGTATATGCCAATCTGTGATTGTTATGGGTTCACAGCGGCGGCAGCTAAATCGATCAACACATCTGAGGACGTAACTACAAACAAGGAGTTCACCATCTATCCAAACATTACGGACGGAGAAAATGTTCATTTGGAATATGATATCGAAGAAGGTGAAACAGCACGTTTGGAAGTTGTTGAAATTAGT
Source organism: Flavobacteriales bacterium (assembly GCA_013373595.1). Classification (GTDB taxonomy): domain Bacteria; phylum Bacteroidota; class Bacteroidia; order Flavobacteriales_D; family Crocinitomicaceae; genus UBA4466. Next base: position 1,596 of record JABXHO010000003.1, read on the forward strand.
ACTGGAAGACTAATTGAAAACCTTTCCACTAACCTAGATGAATCTGGAAAAATGATCATCGAGCTAGGACGTCACGGTCTTGAGCATGGAGTGTATCAATTCAGAGTGATCTACAACAATAAAGTACTTACACGACGATTAATCGTATTGTAATTCAATCACTACTTTCCTTTGGGAATGTATAAGGATAAAAGACCTTTTGGGTATTCGTACTCAAAGGGTCTTTTTCGTTTCCAGCTTACCGTTACTTATACGTTTTAGTTAAGCTATTTACGTATTGTGCAATTACAGGTTTGATATTCAACTATTTATTATTAAATTGTTATCGAGCATCAAAATTTTACCACATCAAGACTCATTTTTCACATCAAAATGAACGACCTAACACTTAAAAAAATTGCTCTTTCTTCCCATAAAGGAGTAGAATTTGTCCCCTTAGATGACATCATTTTTTGTCAAGCGGAGGGCAGTTACTCTACCTTCTTTTTAAGCGGGGATCGAAAAATAGTAGTGAGCAAGCCCATCAAGCATTACGCGAATTCTCTGCCCAAGGACTTATTTATCCGTTGCCATAAGTCCTTTATTATTCAAATCAAGCACCTGACTCACTTGGATAAAAGTGGTGATATCACGATGTCCAATGGAATGTCGGTACGCTGCGCTAAAGTCAAACGCGATAAAATCCTAGATATGTTTATTAAATAGCTTTCAAAGTCGTCCGCTTTGGACTTTCTTCTACAGGATCTAAATCCATTTTCTGGAGTTAAATTTTAAATTAGTATCAACTAATTGGACTACGTACGTTCCATGAAGTAAATCGAACAATTTTAACCTTAACTCTCAGAATCATCAGCGTCATCTTCATGTCCTGGTAATTCTAGCGCCTGAACAGACTGTATGGCACTTCCCGCAATTCCTTTTATGGAACCGTACATATCTATGGTATTGGTAATCACTTTTTCAATTTGCTTTTCTCGCTGTTTCCAGATTCGTTGCATCGAGCGTTTTTCCGAATCAAGGTCGTTTTTCATTTGAGAGAATCCCTCAACGATGGCTTCAACTTGCATTCTGAAGGTATTACTCGTGAGAAAGTCGTATAGCATGTGCATTTTATCGCCTTTTCCCTCTTGAGAGGCTTTTACCAGGCTTAATTTAATAACTGATTCTCTGAGTACTGCGGACAAACCTTTGAATTCCTCATAGCTACACACCCAAACTCCATCTTTAATCCCCATTCTATCGAGATCAGATGGCATGGCCTGGGTTACTAAAACACCGATGTCAGCCCCTTTCTCTCTCATGTCAGCCTTGAATTTTTCAATCCAACTTGGCTGAAAATCCTTGGTTCTTTTACTTTCGTAGTAAATCTTACCACAATTTTGTCGAGTTCGGGTATTTACGATTTGGATGCAATCCCCTCCTCTCGCTCCTTTCTTGATTTCTTCCACAGAATCGAGCGGGAACTTAGACTCTAGCCACTCTTCAATGGCTAATTCCTGAACTTCGCCCTGCATTTGCATGGAACCTTGCTCTTGTTTTCGCTTCATTTCCTCCGTCAACCTCTTTTGATCCTCAAGTTGTTTTTGGAGTTCTTTGAATCTCAATTCATTCTTCTCCTCCTCCGTTTTCTTGATTTTCTCCTTCTCTGCTCGAAGCGTTTCTGTGAGTTTCCTCTGGGCATCTGCTTCTGCTTGTTCCTTGAGTTCAGATTTCTCCCGCTTGAGCTTTTCAATCTCGGCCTTAGTTCTGTTCAGTTCCTTAATCTGTTCAGATTTCTCATTCAATTCTTTCTGAAGCGCAGAAAATTGTTCCGATTGTTCTTCTTCAAGCTTCGATTTTAACTTCTTTTCCAGATTGTTCTTTTCCTCTTTAAGACGAGCATCTAATCGTTCCTCAAGGAGTTCATTTTGTTCTCTTTTTTGCTTTTCAAGCTCTTCCTTGTTCTTTCTAAGCTCTTCTTCCTTCGATTCGATTTTCCGCTTTTCTTCAGATAATTTTGATTGATATTTTTGCTTTAACTCATCTTCTAATTGATGGGCTAAAATATCTTGAACATCAATCGACGTTCCGCATTCTGGACATTTGATTTGTCTATTATCTGACATTTCTTGTTGGTTTTGGTTAATTCTAATTCTTTCTGTTCAACCGTTTTCAAAGTACTCCCACGAAAGAGTTGTAATGAACACCATTTGAACGCGTCGAACTGTTTGCACAAAAGTAATCTTTGTTATTGCTTTTAATCATAAAGATTGTTCACATGTTTTTTAATGTAGGCGTTCAGTCCTCGACCTTGAGTCGCCAGAACTTTCATATTGTCAACGTGTACTTGACCAGCCTTTCCATAACTGTACGTATACAATTTGTAGTTTCCTGAAAATTGAATCGTTATAGAAGTAGTGTTTATTTGATAGCCTGCTACTCCAGAATTACCTCCTAGGTTTCGATATCTATTCATAAGTCATTTGATTTTTATTGAAGAATTACTTCTTAGTCGATTTACTAGGTTTTAACGATGGCTTGTTCCCTGGCGTGTTCTTGTTGTCACGTCTTCTTTTGTCTAAAGTACCATCCTGCTTCTTAGGTTTCGGTCCTGGTTTGATTGCTTCTATTTTCATCATAAAATTGTTTTAGGACGAATGTATAGCGTAATGTGAGGGAGATGAATGAGTATTTATACCCTATTGGTATTTCGGGCTTCCGCAGGAAAGTGACAACTCATTAAAACATAGCAATTTACTTAGCGCCTACTCCATCACCTTTTCAAAGAATAGAACACTCATATAAGTTCCGCTCTCCTACCATCCGACGCTCGAAATAAGGCTTCTCGTCTTGGCATTTGATACATTTTGATGTGGAAATTCGGAATGTTCCGAACGATGGTAGTTTCAACAGACGTCGAATGCATTTGTTGGTTTTGAGGCGCATTGCTTAAATGCACTAAAAAGCTGATAGTGAAAAAATCTACGCATACACCAGAACATCGACCTGAAAGCTAGGCCTAGTTATTGTCCATGTACGGTTTTACAATTTCTCGAATTTGACGGTGCACAGTGTAGAGCGCCTTTCGTTTAATAATGCGTTCGATGAGCAAGATAATCATGTCGCGACTTTTCAATAAATCCAAGTAATTAAGGGACTCTGAAGTATTCGTAGGCTGTCTTCCAATACCGGAATAACTCCACGTGAGCAGAAATGAATCGAGACGTTGAATGATCCCATTGTAGGTATTGAGATGCTCTGCTTTTTCAATCACCTTAGGTAAAAAGCGGAGACATAAATCGCACGAAAGAATCGCACTTACACTCATTTCTCCATCATACTTGGGCAAGAGTTGCGGAAGATCCAGTTCTGAATTATCTCGAAGCGAAAGCAGTTGAGAGGCTACGAATACCGTTTTTGCACCCCAAAGCGCTGCTTCTCCATCAAAAGGAGGAAGTTTCCCCGGAAATTTAACTCCCTCGCTTTCGTATTCCTGCTTCAAAAAACGGGTAACGTATTCTTCTTCGTCTTCCGAAATTTGGATGATTTCTGAATGCATGACGATCCCCCCCTTCATTCTCAGCAGCTCTATGCCGTCGAAGAAATAGGAAGTGATATCAAATTCATTCATCGTTCGTTTCTAAAAGCGTTAAGTTAAATATTTGCTTTCTAAGCTACGAAAAGTAGACGAATAATGAATGAAATGAACGCAAAAGGAAGCAGGTATTATCCTCCTGGATTAATCAACTTGACACGAAATGCTCCTTTCACTTCGCCGTCATCACAGGTAACGGTTCCTTCTGCTTTTACGTGTTCCCCGACTTCATCCTTGATTCCTGTACCCATGACAGAGGTGATTTCGCATTGACATTTTTTGGAAGAAAAATCGACGGAACTAATTTGCGCATCGTACACATTTCCAACCATTAAATGAGGGTTAAACTGATCTGTAAGAATTCGCATCTTCCATTCGTTCACGGTGCAAATGAAATCATCGGCAATAACAGCATCGCTTGTACCCAACCCACTTTCAAAATGTTGAGACCCTTTGTCTAGGGTGATGTGATAATCTTTGGCTGGTTTTGGCGTCTCCTCCTCTACTTCCACGATTTCCTTCTCTACATCAGGGACTACCACTTCATCGATTGCTTCTTCAAATTCGATATCATCAATTACAGGTTCATCCGAACACGACTGCAATGCCAGAAAGGCGCAGCAAAAAACGAATAGTACTCTATGTGTTTTCATACTTGGTAGTTTTAAGATTCACCAAATTCCACGTCGAATCAACTTCGGACTTAGTGGTTTGTTGGTAAATGCGGTTTGAGTTAATCTCTAATGCTCTATAATGTACAAAAATGAATGGACTTTATGATTGTTTACTCGCTACAAAATATTGACAAATAGTATTTTCGGTGTGATCTTAAGAAAGGTTACCTCCATCTATAGAGCGATTATACAGCTTTGTAAACAGTCGTAATTTTGATTAAAATCACTCATTCTTTAGTAAGGCTTGTTAAAAGCTGCACGGCGTTCGCTAAAAACGAATTGACATGTAAATGAATCTTTGTGAACTTCGCGTCTTTGTGGTTATTTTTTTCACCACAAGGACACGGGCTTGACGGAGTCAAGACACGAAGCTGTGTATAGTTTTACAGCAAATAATACCAAGAAGCAAAGGGCTTAAACATGATATGCTGGGATTTCAAACTATCAATTAAACCATGAGAATCTTTGTGGACTTTGCGACTTTGTGGTTGATTTTTGTAAAA
>JABXHO010000043.1 GCA_013373595.1 Flavobacteriales bacterium
GCAAAAACTGAAATCAACATGCAGGAAAATGAAACACAAATACTAATTGTTGCCAAATGCTAGGAAATAGAAAATACATTGGATGTAGCACGTGATGAACAGTCGTTTCCTAGAACTTGGCAAAAACTGAAATCAACATGCAGGAAAATGAAACACAAATACTAATTGTTGCCAAATGCTAGGAAATAGAAAACATATTGGATGTAGCACGTGATGAACAATCGTTTCCTAGGATTTGGTAAAAGACCATTACCACACGAGAACAATCATCTCAGTTAATCGTGTAACAACCATTTTCCAAAATTGAGCCAGATGCTCAACTATCGCAAGCAAAACGATAAAAGTGTTTCCAAGAATTCGGTTGGTGCTTCTGCATGAACCCAGTGTCCCGCGCCTTCGATGGTAACAATTCTTGCATCTAGGAATTGATTTTCCAAGCTCTCAAAATCTTCTTCTCGAATATAATTGGAAAGTTCTCCACGAATGAATAATGTGGGTGCGAACACTTCACCTTCTGGCAGCGCTTTCAAAATTTCTGGCATTTCTCGCTCGAGCACATCGACGTTCATTCGCCAAGCAAGCTTTCCTTTCTCTTTCCAATATAGATTCTTCAGTAAAAATTGCATCACACCCTCAGACTCAATGTGTGCACTCATTTGCTCTTCCGCCTCTCTACGTGCTTTAATTTCATCCACCTTAACCGCATGAATACCAGCCAAAATGTGTTCATGATGCATCGGGTAGGACTTAGTCCCCATGTCGACAACCACCAGTTTTTCCAAAAGCTCATCTTCCTTCTGTGCCACAGTCATTGCCACTTTTCCTCCCATTGAATGTCCGACTAGAATTAAATCTTCCAACTCTAGGTCATGAGCCAATTCGATGACATCTTCAGCCATGATATCATATGAAAATTCATCGCTCCAGTCAGAGTGTCCGTGGTTGCGTAAATCAACCAAAATAACGCGGTAGTACTCGGCTAATTTCTTTGCATGGGTTTGCCAATTATCAGAAAATCCAAATAATCCGTGCAAGATCATCAATGGTTTTCCTTCGCCAAGTTCACGGTAATGCAGTTTCATTTTTTTGATTTTTTTCAAAGGTAGCATTATTGGATTGATTGCAGAATTCGTTCGAAGAATCGATTGAAAAACAGAAAGAGCTAAGTTTGAAACGGCAACGAACCAGAAACGAGTGAGAAGTCTGATTTCTAATCATGAATCCGTACCTTTGCCAAAACTTTTGACGCATGGACGAGAAACGAACGGAATTAGATCGCTTGGGGGAATTTGGATTGATTGATCACTTGACTTCAAAATTTACCACAAAGCAAGCTTCTACCACATTAGGAATAGGAGACGATGCAGCGGTTATTCGCATTTCTGATACGGAAAGCATGTTGGTATCTACCGATTTTCTTATCGAAGGAGTTCATTTCAACTTGATGTATATGCCGCTGAAGCATCTTGGTTTTAAAGCGGTTGCCGTCAATGTCTCTGACATCTGCGCCATGAATGGTAAACCCGAGCAAATCACAGTTTCAATGGCTGTTTCGAGCAAATTCCCTGTGGAGGCATTGGAAGAATTATACGAGGGAATTCAAATCGCGTGTGAAGCTTACGGTGTTGATTTGGTTGGCGGCGACACCACTGCATCCTATTCAGGTTTAACCTTGAGTATTACAGCAATCGGACGCGCTGAAACAGAGAAAATTGCTTATCGATCTGGCGCAAAAGAAAATGATTTATTAATCGCATCGGGAGATTTGGGTGGTGCCTATGTTGGACTTCAGGTTTTGGAAAGAGAAAAGCAGGTGTTTCAGGCCAATCCGAATATTCAACCTGACTTAGACGGACACGATTATATCGTTCAACGCCAATTGAAACCGGAAGCTCGTGTTGACATCATAGAGTATTTGAAAGAGTTGGATGTGGTTCCAACCTCAATGATCGATATTTCTGATGGCTTAGCTTCGGAGGTTCTGCATATATGCAAAGCGAGCAAAGTGGGATGTCGACTTTACGACGAAAAAATTCCAATCGATGGGAAAACATCTATGACGGCGATCGAATTCAACCTTGATCCAGCTACGTGTGCATTGAACGGTGGGGAAGATTACGAATTGCTTTTCACCATCTCTCAATCCGACTGGGATAAAATCAAAGGGAATCCACACATGACACCTATTGGGCATATTACAGATGCTGCCGACGGAGCATATTTTGTAGATAAAAATGGATCCGCTATTGAGTTGAGAGCTCAGGGATGGGATCATTTTGAACAGTAGTTTTCGGGTATTTCCTAGGACTTGGCAAATCGAAAAGCACAGCTACTTTTTCTTGCAAAAAGACACTCTTCTTCCCTATAAAAACAGATTGTTTACTCAGTCTGATTGATGTTTGTTGCCAAATACTAGGAAATGACAACTAACCCACACAAAACGCACTTCCTACGCGACATTCATTCGTCGTTGGTACTTCTCACGTACAATCGAATCAAAGGATTTTCCCTTCAGTTTCGATTCTGCCCATGACTCAAAATCGAAATAGTCGAGAGCTACACTTTCGAAGACATCGTCGTTGGTAATTTTCGCGAGCTCTTTGTACATTTCTTCCCACAAATTTTGACGATCGAAATGATCAGCACATTTGATTAGTTTACTGATAAATTGCAGCAGAACCTTTTCGAAACCATACATGCGATTCCGTGTTTTAAAGAAGCGCTGCGTGTTTTTGAGTGAATATGGAAGTAGATTACTATGATTCAATTCTAGGTGCACGAGGAGCTCCAGCAATTGTGTAAATCCGATAATATCTTCCGTTTTATCTAGGTTTGAATCGTTCAAAATTCGGTTGATCCACTTGAGTGCTTCAGAGAAATTACCTTTGCCCATATTCACTACAGCCACTTTGAATTCAAGAAAAGCTCTTCGGATCGGTACAATTTTATCATCGTAGTGTGTCAATTTCAGCTCGACATTTTCCGTACACTTCATCGCTGACTCGAAATCGCCTTTGCGCAAATACATACTCAATTCAATACTACTCACACTAGAAAATAACTTAATCGATAGATCTTCGTTTACCGACAAGGTCGCCCCGAATTTTTTCAATTCATTGAGGTATTGCGTCGACTTTCGGTAATCTCCAATTTTGTCCGCGATATAAATAGCATTTGTGAGGGCAGAGAAGTACTTGTTCGCCTCCATCTTCTTACTCAACAATTTCTGGTCCGTTGCGCCGAGGTTAATTTCTAAATGGTTCAACGACTTCTCCATTTGCCCAATGGCATAGTAATACGCGCTTAATGCGTGATGATACAAATGTCTCCCTTCGAATGTCAATTGATCCGTTGAGTATTCGTTTGATAAGATCGGTTGACAAATCGTCGTATAGGCGTCTATTTCCTCCTTAGATCGGGCAACACCTTTTTTGGAAAGATGCGCAAACAATAAACTTTTAATTGCCCACAGGTGATTGTAATCTTGAATCGCATTCGAATGAAGGAGGTCACGTTCGAGCATATCATCGATTTCTTTCTTCGTTACCTTCAGATAACCCATCGTTTCGGATAACCGCTTTTTCTTATACGAGATAAGTAATAAAATCGCAGAAAGATCATTCTTTTCCGCAACCTTCTCCGCACTTCTTAGCACACGTCTGCATTGGTCGTACAGCGACTTTTCGAATAAGATATCGGCTGCATGCAATTGTTTGTGTAACTGAGCCTCTACTGAATTTGAGCTATGAAACGAATCCAGTGCAGCGAGGATGTGATCGTACAGTCGTTTCTTCGTAATGGAAAAACGATTAATAAATGCTTCCTTCTTGAAATGTTTGAACAATTCATCCTCGTCGTACTCTTCTTGCTTATCGAGGTAATCAAACAATCGGACGTAATTGTTTTCTCCACCAATTGTGTGACGAGACGACATCAATTTAAAATATCGTTTCTCTGATTTCGACATTGATTGAATCAGATCAAAAAGTGCGTTATTTACCTTGCTAGACATGTATAATACGTTTAGGTTAACTAAGTAGTTAATCGAATATACAGAAAGGTTTAACGTCTTTTTGGGATAAGATTTGAAGTGTATCTTTTATTTAGTGAATGGGAAGCTAATCGATTTAAATTTGAGAACGATGAGTGGAGTCAGTCATTCATCAGTCATTCAATCGTATAAAGGATTGTGAAGAGGAGCAAAGTTTGATCAAAAAAAAACTCCGATTCTTTCGAACCGGAGTTGAATATTTTAATTGATCAACAGTTAGTTAGAACCATCTGTTGAATTTTCTGTTGACAATTCTTCATTCTCGTTTGGATCAGTAATCCCTCCTGAGTGGGAACCTCCTCCATTCGGATCAGTAAAACTTCCTACTCCACTATTGTTTGATTTCAAAACTGGCACAGTTGAATCTGTGGGGGTATTCGGCTTAATTTCTTCTTTTGAACAAGAAGCAAAACCAAGTGCGACAACCGCTATTCCTATGTAGATTACTTTTTTCATTGTTCCGTCCATATTCGGATTTACTAACAAATATACGTGAACAACACTAATTCTCCAAATTATTCAATGGTATTTTGAGTAAAACGCGTGTTCCTTTGATTGAACGGTCATCGTTGTAAATTTGATATGGGCCGACTAACGAAATGTCATTATTGGAGATTTTTTGAATCAAATCTATCCGTTTCGAGGTTATTTCCATTCCTTTTGAACGGTGATCTCCCTCCATTTCTCCTTTCTTTGTAATACTCTGATTGACACCTATTCCATTGTCCTCAACTACCAACACGAGGTATCCGTTTTCTTCTTCAACCGTCAGTGAAATCAAGCCCTTTTTCTCCAAATTAGGTAGTATTCCATGAATAATACTATTCTCTATGAACGGCTGAAGAATCATTGCGGGAATCAATATTGAATCTGTCTCTACCCCATCGGCTTTAATGACGTAGTCAAAACGATCCTTAAAACGCATCGACTCAAGCGAAAGGTACAATTCCAAACGCTCTAACTCTTCCTCGAGGGTAATCATGTTTCCATCAACCGTTGCGGTATCTAAATTTTTCCGAATCAACTTGGCGAAGTTGGTCAGGTATTTATTCGCCGAAACACGGTCGCGCGTGTTGATAAAGTACTGAATGGAGTTAAGAGAATTGAACACAAAGTGTCTGTTCATACTTGCATTCATAGACTGCTGCTCCAGACTTAACAATCTTGATTTGAACTCCAATTTCTCCTTCTCATTCGCTTCATTAATTCTACGTACTCTGAATCGGAAAAACAAAATGACCAACCCAGCAATTCCAAGAGCACAAAGGCTAATAAACCACCACGTTTTGTAGAATGCTGGTTGGATCATCAGAGGGATCACTATCTCCTCAGATTCAAGCCCATCAATATCCACTGCGCGCATGCGTAACACATACTCTCCCGCCGGTAAACTCGTAAATGTGATGGTAGAGTTTGTTGAAAGCGGCGACCAGGACTCATTTAATCCTTCCATCAGAAATTGATAACTCAATCCTCGGTGATTTGCCAACGAAATACCATCGAGTTCGAAGATCAAATTGTTCTTTGAATACGGTAGATTGAGGTACTTTGGAAACCCTTTGTCATCAAGTTCTTCCGTATACGCCGAAAAATCGAACTTTTGATAATTCAATAGAATTGAGTTTATCTCAACCCTAGGAACTACACTTTTAATCGACTCAGCGTGTACATCAAAACAAACCAGTCCGGAAGCAGTACCGAACCAAAAATTCCCTCTTTTATCGAAAAAGCCCGAATTCAAGTTCGTCTCAAGATCAACGATACCTTCACTTAACCCGTAGCGTTTAATACTAGGTCTTTCCGCATTTAAATTTTCTAAAACAAAGAGACCATTATTTGAACCGATGAAAAGTTTTCCGTCCTTTTCATTCATAAAATTGATGTAGTTCGACCCGGGATTATTTCGAAGTTCTACTTGTGTAACCTTACCCTTTTTTATCCGAAAAAGTCCTTCTTCTGTACCAAACCAAACATTTTCGAACGGATCTTTTGCGATGCAGTAGCTAACATTCTCAATATCCATATATGGAGAAACAACTCCATCTTCAAACTTGAACAACCCTAAGTTCGTAGCAAACACGAGCAATCCATCAACTATTATAAAGTCGCGAACAGTCCCAACTTCAATAGAGGAATCGTCATTTAATCGTTTGATTTCACCGTCCTTGTACAAACTGATACCAGCATTCCCACCGATATACATTTCACTTGGACCAATTCGATAGAATGAAGACACCTTGTAACCAGGAAGCCCATCTTCTGAGCTGTAAATTTTCACCTTACCATTGGCGTCCAATGAAGCCAACCCTGAACCTGTACCAAACCAATGCTTGCCATCGACATTCTTTTGAGTAGCCCATACCGTAAGCGATCCAACATCAATAGTATTTGCCTCACCATTGGGTCTACGCCTAACAACACCTTCATCAAGCGTTCCGAAATAGAAATCGCCATTAGCAGATTCAAATCCAGATAAAAACATATCCGACATAAACCCATTGGAACGGTCGTAATACTTGAATTGTTCTCCTGGGAAACGGAACATCCCTTTACCGTTTGACCCGATCCAAATATTTCCTGATGAATCGTTGTAGATTGTGTAAACCGCATTGTTTACAGGCAACCCAGAAACCTGATTCACCAAACGCACCACACGACCCTTCGAAACTTTCATAACTCCTTTAGCGGAATACACCCAAAGGACTCCTTTGCTATCTAATTCACCTCCTCTTAGAAAGTCAAACAATCCTTCATTCGGAATATGCGTGATTTCTCCTGAACCAATTTCCTTGTGATAAATCCCATTGTTTCTCGAAACAAAATAAATTTCGGAATCATTAGCTTCTACACCATAATACGAACCTCTCTCGATCCCATTTTCGTAGTAGAATTTTTTTAAATCTCTTGTCTTTAACACTCCGGCTTGAGTAGCCAGATACAGATAGCCCTCTGACACACATGCACTTCTAATAGACTTTACTACTCGTTTGTCTTCTCCCTCTTCACTGGGCAAATCGACTGGTTCCAAGGTGTTATCCGACAAAACAAACAGTCCTCCGCCTCGTTCTGTACAGACGACCATTTTTCCTTTAAATCGAACTATTTTGGTAACTCCTCGAGATTTATCGCTTTTAAGTTCAATACTCTTAAAACGATCCTTTTCTAGGAAAGAAATACCACCATCATGACCAACCCACAACTTTCCTGAATCCAGAAAAAGTGTTTGAATTCTGTTATTCAACAGACCATTTTTAGGGGAAAAAGTCGTGAAGGTACTACCGTTGAACTTAGCCAATCCACCAAGTGTTCCTACCCACAAGTAACCATCATCGTCTTCGCAAAATGCCTTTACCTGAGTCTGAGGCAGTCCATCTTCCGTACTATACGATTGAAATGCGTATTTCTGTCCAAACCCAAGGATTGGCAAAAGAAGAAAGAAACAAGAAAGTAATTTCCTCATTAATGCTGTTTTAGCATTTTAACGAATTCTGTTACGCGATTTCGGGCAACAGGCACTCTGATATCACCTTTTAGGACTGCAAAGTGTCCGTCTTCATTCAAATATTCTTGTAAGATGTCCAAGTTGATAATATGCGATTTGTGCACCCGAGCAAAGCGTTCTGGATCAAGTAGGTTCTCGTACACCTTAAGCGTTCGTGTATCTAAATAACGTGTTCCATCATTGAAGTAGATTGTTGTACAATTCCCGCTCGCTTCGAGGTGAGTGATCGTACTATCCTCCACAATTTTCAATCCTTTTGTATGACTAATCGCAATACGGTTGGATGGTTTTTTATTCTGAACGCTTTTTGATAATTCTTTTAATGAATCGAAATAAGTCGAATAATTTTCAGGCTCTTTTTTGTACGCTGCACTGGTTTCCTTCAGTCGCTCTACGGCAACTTGCAATTCTTCGATATCGATGGGTTTCAGTAGGTAATAAACGGCACTTGCGTTAAACGCACGAATCGCATAATCTTTAAATGCCGTTACAAATACGACAAGGAAATTTTTCTTTTCTACTTCCTCCAACAATTCGAACCCTTCTGCTCCAGATGGCATTCGAATATCGAGAAATACAACGTCTGGTTCAGATGATTCAATGATTGCTTTCGCCTGGTCCTTACTTGAAGCGTCGCCAATTACTTCAATATCTGGGCAGTATTCTTCCAACATCATCGCGAGATTGCGTCTTGCAAACTCTTCGTCATCAACTATTAAGGCTCTTAGTTTCATATTTCGCTTAGGTTTTAGATTCACTCTACACACCTAATATACAAATCTATATTACATACGAACACGGAAACATCTCCTTTGACATACATCCAATATCAGTTAACAAAAACTAACTAACCGTTTACTAAATCTCAGCTACCGTTCAGGTTATTTTAAAAAACAGAGCGCTGGAATACTGTATCTTAGAGTATGATTAAACGCTAAAATTTATACTTATGGGAGCACATTTACACACAGAAAAACAATCAATTTGGATTTTTAACGATAACGGAAACTAGTTTTCCGTTTTTTTATGCCTATACATTTCTATACTGCTATCGCATTCAATCCATGAATTCAGCAAGGCACGCATTAATCGCTGATGTTGATTCGATATGCGCCATGTGACCGACATCTGCCAATTCAATATAATGCACGTTTGTCTCCGCCAATTCACGACGCATTCTTTTCGCGGAGACAATTGGATCAGATTCGCCTTGAACGCACATAAAATCTTCAGCATTTTCCAGAAGGAATTCTGTAGCATCTGCACGTTGACTCATCGCGATCGAAGCTTTCGCAATCACCATGGGAGACATCTGCATTGCTTCATCGATTAATGCTTTTACCCTCTCGTGGTATTTCTCAGGATGTAAAAACAGATTGGGAATCACTTCGTAGATAAAATGCGACTGATTGGTTTGCACTATTTCTGCAACGCGTTTTCGGTCTTTGACCTTTTGAGGAGAATCTGTCCAATAATTTGAATTCAACAGCATGATGCGCTTAACTCGTTTATCCATGCGCTTCATTGCAATTGCTACGTAGCCACCCATCGAATGACCTACTACATGGAAATCATTCAGCCCAACTTCGTCCATCACTTCCAACACCGCTTTCGCCATGTCTTCGATTGAATCACTGCGATTACTTACATGAATGGATTCACCATGCCCGGGAAGATCCACCTTTAAAACAGATCGATCTTTGGGCAAATCCAGCACCTGCCACATCGTGGAAGATTCCAAAAAACCGTGCAAGAAGAGCATGGGTGTTTTTTCCGATTCACACTGACTGTATGTATATGCTAATGTTTCCTTCATAACAGAACAGAAAAGGAAGCCGAAGCTTCCTTTTATATATCTTATGAATTCATGATGGATTCAATATGATCAGCTTCAATCGGAATATCAGCCATTAAATTCAATGGAGCGCCCGACTCTTGTACAACCAAATCATCTTCTAAACGAATTCCCAGCCCTTCTTCAGGAATGTAAATTCCCGGCTCACATGTAAACACCATTCCCGCTTCAATTGGTTCGTTGTAGTGACCCAAGTCGTGGGTATCCAAACCAATAAAGTGTGATGTTCCGTGCATGAAGTACTTTTTGTACGCTGGCCAGTTCGGATCTTGATTCTTAATATCCGTTGAATCGAGCAAGCCCAATTTTAAGAGTTCCGCTTCCATCAGCTTTCCAACTTCCTTATGGTATTCTGGAATTAACGTACCCGGCACTAAGAGTTTTTGCGCTTCATTCTTTACATGTAGTACTGAATTGTACACTTGTTTTTGTCTTTCCGTAAAACGACCGCTTACTGGAATCGATCGAGATAAGTCAGATGCATAATTTGCGTACTCTGCGCCAACATCCAATAAGATAACATCGCCCTCTTTACACTGACCATTGTTCTCTATATAATGTAGAACGCATGCATTTGCACCAGAAGCAACAATTGGTGTGTATGCAAAACCTTTCGAGCGATTTCTCAAAAACTCATGCATCAACTCTGCTTCAATTTCATATTCCCAGACGCCTGGTTTGATAAATCCGAGCAGTCGTTCGATTCCTTTTTGGGTTATATTACACGCCTTCTGCATCAAGTCAATTTCAATCGGATGCTTCACCGAACGAATCGTGTGCATAATAGGAGCACTTCTCTTCACTTGGTGCGCTGGGTAATCTTGCTTTACTTTCTGAATGAATCGGTCATCACGCGTTTGAACAGACGTATCCGCACGCAAATGTTCGTTCGTATTCAAATAAATTGAATCTACTTCAACCATCATTTGCTTGAAAATTGTTTCAAACTGATTCAACCAATATACTGTTTTGATCCCTGACGTTTCAAATGCCATTTCCTTTGTCAACTTCTCCCCTTCCCACACAGCGATGTGCTCGTTTGTCTCCTTCAAAAACAACACCTCACGATGTGCTTCGTTTTTCGAATTTGGAGAAATCACCAAAATACTTTCCTCTTGATCTACACCAGACAAGTGAAAAATATCACGATGCTGTTGAAACGGCATCGTACTGTCTGCGCTGATCGGAAAAATATCATTCGAGTTGAATACTGCGAGGGCATTCTTCTCCATGTGATTTACAAAATTTGCTCGGTTGGCAATAAAAAGGTCTTTTTGGATTCGATCGTATTTCATGTGTTTTTCTTTTAATCCTGAGTACGACATTTTGCCGTACGCGCATTCAAAAGATGAAATTACAGTTTTCGAAAGGAATAGCTGGAAAATTGAAAAAAAATCATTCGTTTTTGTTGATCGTAAATTGATTACGTTCTAGTGTTTCATCTTTGACTCAACAAAAACGCAAGAATTATGAATACGGCACATAACAACATCGCAATTACCTCACTTGTTTTCACGTCAAATGACCCTGAAGTATTGGTAAAAGGAAACGTTTCAAAAGGAAAATTGAACTACGAAACGGAGTTATTGATTTCTCAAACACAATTAAACATGGTGGTGAATCAGTTGAGCAAACAAAATGAAACGTTTCAAATCAATGATTACCTCAAATCGGAGCAAGTAGATCAATATGAGCAACTTTTTTACGCAGACTTCAGCGAACTTTCTAACAGACTAATTGATATTCGTCCGATTGTGAAGAACCATCAAATCAAACAAATTCGTGCATAATTGCATTCAGGCGTGTTTAAAACGCAACCTTTTTTAGAAATTTTCGTAATTTAGTAGATAGCGGATTATTTACACCTCTCAGCGGAGAGACAAAAATCGACTAAACTGCAACTATTATGATAAAGAAAGGTTTTATAGCATTATTCGGATTGGGCTTTGTTTTGGCATCCTGTATAAAGCACGAAGTTATTCCTGCGCCAACCCCAACCGCTGATTTAGATGCTAGTTTCAGTGGTGTTGTGAACAACACAAATACTGAATTCATAACAAATGTTTTGGATTACGAAAACACCTCTTACAAAGTGAAAGTAATTCAACCGCCAGGAGGAAACTCAACGGCAGTTTATTACTCCGAAATGCAATCCCCTTCTCAAGCGCAATCAATTGCGGTAGGTTTGGGAAGTATTATTTTCGATTCAGGTGTCGCAACCGATCCTCCCCTCGCACTTTTCGAACCATTTTTCCCAGCAAATGACTCACCTAACTACTCAAATGGTGGAGCATCTGGATTTGAAGTAGTCTACACTGATGCGACAAGTCGTGTTTGGAAAAGTAATGAGTCAAGCACGTATGCAGGAGCAACCGCTGACTTTACAGGTATCGAAATTGAGTCAGACGATTCAGGAGATTACTCTAAGTTCATCTGTACATTTGATTGTTATGTGTATAGCTTGAATCCGGATAGCTTAGCATTGACGCCACCAGTAGCGCACGTAGACTCTTTCTTAATTGAAGACGGAGTGTACAACGGTTGGTTCAAGCGATAAGCTTGTCTCCAACTCGCCGTTCACATATGAACGCATTTGAGATGCAGAAAAGTTTGAAAATAGGAATTATTGGTGATTACAATTTCACTTACAATTCTCATCATGCAACAAATCTTGCCATCGATCATGCGAGCGACTTTCTGGAAATAGAAATCAGTTATTATTGGATTAAGTTGAACGAAGTTCTTGACTACAAGGCACAACAGTTCAATCAGTATGATGGGTTTTGGATTGCTCCAGGCCCGATCCGCAACGAGTTCTTTCTTCACGGAATACTACGTGAAATTATCAGTCGTCCGATTCCCGTACTCATAACAGGAGAAGGATATCGCACCTTTGTAGATGCATTAATTAATACGTATCAACTGAATAAGGCGAACGAAAAACTGGTTTCCGATAATCTGGTAGAAGGACAGCAATTTGAGAAAATCGTGGTTTCTCCGCATTCGAAAACCTTCCAACTGTTGTATGAAAATCATTCGAATGTTGAATTGACTTCTAGTCGGTACTCACTTTACCCTAAATTGATCCACGCACTGGAAGATGACATTATCGATGTGGAAGCCTACAACCAATTCGAAGACCCTGAAATCATCAGCTTGAAGCATCATTCGTTCTTTTTAGTGTGTAGTTTTTGCCCGCAGATATCATCCACACGAGAAATTCCCCATCCCATTATCTATACCTTCATGAAGGCATGTCTTGCAATGGCAGATGGCAGCTTAGGCAAACTTGCCTGAATATATTTTCAAGATTTTACTTCCTACCGAAGTCAGCGGGAATTTCACCCCACACTTTTGTTTCCCATTTCCAAATCGGGTTTTTGAAGGTATTTGAGGCCAGCCACTTTTCGGCACGTTGGATTAATACTTTGAGCTCAGGTCCCGGTTTACTTTTCGTTTTACACTTGCCCGCTTTCACCCAACCCATCGCGATACGCGAATCTGAATAAATCGGCATCTCTCTAAATTTCGGGTCTTTCTCATTTTGAAACATCGCAAGCGCATGAACAAGTGCCAAAAACTCTCCAATGTTGTTCGTACCCTGCTGATACGGTCCTTTTTTAAAAACAACTGTTTCCGAATCGAACGTCCACACTCCTTGATACTCCATCAGTCCCGTCATCTCGCTGCACGCTGCATCCACCGAGAGACTCATTTCAACAGGGTTTCCAATTTTATCAATCTCCGATTCACTTAAATCACGCGTTTTTCGAAAGTCTTTTCCAACATACTTTTCATGACCTTCCTCGAGTGCTCTTTCTGCCAGCACTTTACTTCCGAATGTCTTGAAACGTTCCCACGGAACACCTTTCAACTTCGTTTTCGCGACATCCCAATCCGTGTAGACCCCCGAATTATCGCCATCCCAAATGACATAGTACTTGGACTTTTTCTTCTTCGGAGTAGATACAACCGAATCAGGGTTTCTGTATGCAGACTCAGCTTGCGATCGAGACGAAAATGACTTGTATTTCGCTCCAGAAACACCTTGAATTAAGGTTTTTACCTTATCCCAGGATTCGAAAATACCCGTTTGTTTCCCCTTCCAAACTACATAATACTTTTTTGCCATTTCCCCTTATTAATCAGCAACGATTATCGTTAATTTCTCTAATATATCCAATTCAAAAACATTTCTTCGAAGTACTCAGGAAACTTTTTACCCAAAAATAGTTTCCATTTAAAAATCTGTGTATATATTTGCGCCATGGATCAGAAAAAAATAGAAATCTTGGAGTGCTCAAGCACCGTATTTATGAAGTACGGGCTCAAAAGCGTAACGATGGATGATCTGTGCCGAGAGATCGGAGTTTCGAAGAAAACAATCTATAAATATTTCGAAGACAAGACAGATTTGGTCAATTCAATTTTACGATCAAAACTAGAGCTAGACAAAACGAAATGTGACACTTGTGCTACAGATTCAGAAAATGCCATTGCAGAATTAATCAACACAAGTCGTTTTGTACTGGAGCAATTTTCGCGTATTAACCCAACTGTGTTTTACGATCTTCAACGACATTATCCGTCTGCATGGAAGATGATGCATGATCACAAATGGGAGTTTGTTCTCAACAACATTCGAAAGAATATCATCCGAGGAAAAGAAGAGAAACTTTATCGAGACAATATCGATCCAGATATTATTTCTCGTTACTACGTTTCCTCAATGGACAATTTAATGGACGGTTCTGTTTATCCCTCACCGGAATTCAAAACAGACCAAGTTTTAACCGAAATTTTGCGCTTCCACATTCGTGGACTTGCCAGCGACAAAGGAATCACCTATTTAAAAGAACACTTTAATCGTGAAATCAATGAATAAGTTAGTAATTGCGGGTATCATAACCCTGCTTGCAGCCAACGGATGGAGTCAATCCTCGTTCAGTTTGGTCGATGCCAAATTGTATGCTTTGGAGCATAATTTATCCGTAAAAAATGCAGAACACGACAACGAATCTGCTCATCAGCAATACATCGAGGTTCGCGGAATGGGACTTCCTCAACTTGAGATGAACGGAACATTCAATCACTTTATTAACTTGCCTGTTCAGGTATTGGATGCGTCATTTTTCAATCCTGCTGCGCCTCCAGGAACAACAGTAGATTTCCGTGCGGGAACTACCTATAATTCAACTGGAACACTTCAGGCGAGTCAATTGTTATTCAACGGTTCCTATATTATCGGTTTGAAAGCAGCTAACTACTTGACCAAGTTTCAAGAAACAGCTTCCAACATCACTAAGGAAGATGTGCTTTTCAATGTAATTCAGGCATACCAATTGGCTGCTGTTGCGAAGGAAAACATTCAGTTCGTAGATTCAATGGTGATCATTACTGAGGAGTTGGTGAAAAAGCAAGAGAACTACCTCGAACTTGGTTTGATGAAGCAGGAAGACATGGATCAATTGAACTACTCTTTGCTATCGGCAAAGAATTCTAAATTGGCCGCTGAGATTCAATACAACAATGCATTGACACTTTTGAAGTATGCGATGGGTTACCCAATGGAAGAATCAATTGAAATCACGGAAACAACAGGTCAGTTAATGACTCAATCTTCAATTTCGAAGGGATCTGTTCAGAACAATTTGACATATACCTTGCTCGAAAAGCAAATCACTCTGTCTGAATTGAACATCAAGAACAATCAATTCAAAAATTTACCAACGTTGTCTGCCTTCTTCCAACACTCATACAACGCATATCGCAACGAGTTCAACTTTTTCGCTGATGAAAAATGGTATGCTCAAACGGTTTGGGGACTTAAATTGAACGTTCCGATCTTTTCTGGATTATCTCGAAGAGCCGTTACTGCTCAGTCGCGCATTAAGTTAATGAAGGACCAAAATGCCTTGGAACAAATGGAACAAACACTCAACTTCCAGTTGCAACAAGCTCAAAACAATTTAGAAGGTGCTCGCAGTCAAAACGAACTGCAAAAAGCGAATGTTGATCTAGCAAGATCACTGTATGAAAATGCAATCGCAAAGAAAGAAATTGGACAGGGAAACAGCATTGTTGTTACGCAGCAATACAACCAACTGATTATGGCTCAGGCGCAATACACCGGAACCTTAATCGATCTGTTCAAAGCACAACTCGATTTAGACAAAATTTATAACAACATTTTACCAACAGAATAAGTCAACTCAAATGAAAACAACAATCATCGGATTATTCATCGCTCTATCAGGAGCACTCTTACTAGGTTCCTGTGGAGCCGAAGCACCGAAAGAGGATTCTTCGCAAGAAGAAAAGCTCGCCCCAAAAGTAAAATTGGGAGAAGTTGATATGAAACCTTTTAAACATGAGATTCGTGTTCAGGGGAATGTTGAAACTGACCAAGACATCACGCTAAGTGCTGAAATGGGTGGATTAATTACTAAAATCAACGTGAAAGAAGGACAAACTGTTCGTAAAGGAAGCGTTATTGCAACCGTAGATGCTTCAGTTCTTTCTTCAAATGTACAAGAACTTCAAACACAATTGGAGTACGCCGAATACATGTTGGAAAAGCAACAAGAACTTCAAGAACGCGGAGTAGGATCAGAATTTGACCTTGAAACAGCCAAAAACCAAGTTAATTCATTGAAGGCAAGCATGCAATCATTGAACACACAACGAGGAAAAGCCGTGATTCGTGCTCCATTTACAGGAGTTATCGATCAGGTATTTGCTAAGGAAGGTCAAATGGCTGGACCCGCATCTCCTATCGTTCGGTTGGTAAACAATGACAACGTAGATATTGTTTCTACGATCTCGGAAAAGCACTTTTCGAAAGTGCACATTGGAACACCTATCCGTGTTTCATTCCCGAACTATTCGGATACAGTATTGAACTTGAATGTGAGCAACGTTGGAAACTACATCGAGCCAACAAACCGAACTTTCCGTATCATGGCAAACATCAAAGACAATAAATTACTTCTTCCAAACATGTTGGCGGAGGTAAGTATTACTGACATGTACGTGGACAGCGGAATGGTTGTTCCTTCAAAAAGTATCCTTAAGGATCAAAACAACAACGACTATTTGTTCATTGCGAGACCAAGTGGTAAAAACAGAGAAGGTAATCCTACATACAAAGTAGAACAAATCAACGTAGAAATTATTGAACGCTACGACGGTGAAGCATTGATTAAAACCACTGACAAGCTGAAAGCTGGAAACCAAGTAGTAGTTGAAGGCGCACGTGGAATTGCAAACAATGATACGGTTCGCGAAGATTAAAAATTTCTCAGATACATTATTATGGAAGAAAAGAAATCTAAAGGGTTCGGACTTTCGACGCTCGCCGTACGAAATAGAAAGACGGTATTCCTCATTGCGGCCATCATTATATTTGGTGGTATCGGGGCTTACCAGTCGATGCCGAAAGAGAACTTTCCTGAGTTGCAAATTCCAGAAATCTACATTGGAATTGCCAAACCTGGATCTTCTCCAAACTACATGTCCGAAAAAATCGCCAAATCCATCGAAAAGGAGATTGGTGGAATTAAGCTAGTTGATGAAATCAACACCAATTCTGTACACGGATACACAACGATTCGCGTAAAATTTGACTTCAAAATAAACGTGGACAAGGCCTTGCAAAAGGTCAAAGACGCGGTAGATGATGCACGTACAAAATCAGATTTTCCTGATTTACCCGTTGAGCCGAATATCTTTGAGCTCGACCCGGCACAAATGCCTATCATGAACTTGAACCTTCGAGGTACCAACCCAAGTTTATTGAAAGATATTGCGGAAGAACTCGAGGATCGAATTGAAGATTTGTCGGAAATCAGTGAAGTTGATATTCGCGGAGTTCAGGAACAGGAAATGCGCGTAGAGGTTGATCCCATTCGTGCACAGTCTGTAAACGTAACCATTGACGACATTCAAAATGCCATTAACGCTGAACACCAAACGATTTCAGGAGGTGAAGTATTGATGGATGGAATTCGTAAAACGATCCGTATTGAAGGAGAGTTTAAGGACGCTAACGAACTCGGTAAAATCATCGTTAAACAAGATGATTACCTACCTGTAAAACTGGAAGATGTTGCAAAAGTTGAGTTCGGAAACGGAGACACAACATCTTACGCTCGCGAGTTCCAAGAGCCCGTTGTGATGCTGGATGTAAAGAAACAAGGAGGTAAAAACTTGTTGGAAGCATCAGATAAAATCACCAAGATTATTGAAGAAGCTAAGGAAGATGGAACCATTCCTTCGAGTGTAACGATTTCGCGTACAAACGATCAGTCGAACAACACGCGCGACATGGTATCGAACCTATTGAACTCGATTATCTTCGGAATTATCTTGGTAGTTGGAGTACTCCTGTTCTTCCTCGGTTTACGAAATGCATTATTCGTTGGAGTGGCAATTCCGCTTTCCATGTTGATGTCGTTCTTTATTCTGAACACGATGGGCGTTACCTTGAACGTAATGGTACTCTTCTCGCTTGTATTAGCACTTGGAATGCTGGTAGATAATGGTATTGTAACCGTTGAGAACATTTATCGACACATGGCTGAAGGTAAAACTCCAGTTAATGCCGTAATTGCCGGTGTTGGTGAAATTGCGATGCCGATTATTGCCTCTACTGCCACTACCCTCGCGGCCTTTGTTCCATTGGCATTGTGGCCAGGTATCATGGGAGAATTCATGAAGTACTTGCCGATTACTTTGATCATCGTATTGGGATCTTCCTTGTTCGTTGCCTTGATCATCAACCCTGTATTAGCTGCGGTTTACATGCGCGTTACAGATGACAAACCCAACAGAAAACGCATCATTCGAAATTCAACAATTGTAATTGGTATCGGAGTAATCTTCGCCATTATGGGCGTGCTTACCTTCGGTAACTTATTAATTGTATTCGGATTGCTCGGATTGCTCAACTTGTTTGTGCTTTATCCTGGAACGGTACGTTTCCAAAACGGATTCCTTCCACGATTGGACAGTTTCTATGAGCGTTTCTTAAAGTTCGCATTGAATGGAAAACGTCCGTTGTGGTTCCTATTGGGAACGATAGGTTTGTTGTTCTTTTCGATTGCATTGATGATTGCCGTACCACCAAAAATCGACTTCTTCCCAGTGAATGAGCCGAACTACGTCAACATTTTCATCTCTCATCCTATTGGAACTGACATCACCGTAACCAATGAAACAACCGAAAAAGTTGAGGATAAAGTGATGGCAATTTTGGACGAGTACATGCAAGACACACTTGTTCCGCACGATCGTCGATTGGTTCAATCTGTTATTGCTCAAGTGGGAGAAGGGACAAGTGATCCCGCTCAAGGAGTGACAATGGGGAATACGCCGCACAAAGCACGTGTTACCGTAAACTTTATCGAATCGCAACACCGAAAAGGCGTGAGTACGATCGAAATCTTGAAGAAAATTCAAACTGGATTGAAGGGTGAATTTACCGCGGATGTTGAAATCACTGCTGCTAAGGATGAAGCAGGACCTCCGCAGGGATCGCCAATTAGTATTGATGTAACTGGAAAAGGTGAGTACCGTGAATTGATTTTCAAAGCACAGGAAATCATGAAGTACCTGGAAAGTACAAATGTAAAAGGAGTGGAAAAGCTGAAACTAAATGTAGAGGCCAACCGTCCTGAAATTCCAATTACGGTAGACCGCGATCAAGTTCGTAAGTTGAATGCATCTACCATGCAAGTCGGAATGGCTATTCGAAAAGCCTTGCTTGGACAAGACGTGACTACGTACACCAAAGGTGAAGAGTCGTATGATATCGTTGTGAAGTTCAACAAGACGAACCGCGAAAGTTTGG
Source organism: Flavobacteriales bacterium (assembly GCA_013373595.1). Classification (GTDB taxonomy): domain Bacteria; phylum Bacteroidota; class Bacteroidia; order Flavobacteriales_D; family Crocinitomicaceae; genus UBA4466. The sequence continues at coordinate 19,259 of JABXHO010000043.1, forward strand.
ATGCCTTGTTGGACCAGCGCATGATCTTCAGAAACAACAAAGGTCAACTATTGAATATTCCAATCCGATCGGTTATTCAAACTGCTGATGAATCTGCGTCGTATACTGCCGTTGTGCGTAAAGACCAAGTTCCACTTGTGCAAATTACCTCGAATGTTAACGAAGGATTCAATCCAACTGAGGTTGTAGATTCGCTTCGTACGAAGATGGAAATCTTTGAAGAAGAAGGGCGAGTTGGAGATGGATTTAACTACAAGTTTTCAGGACAAATGGAAGAACAAGCTAAAGAAATGGCGTTCCTTACGAAAGCCTTGGCCATTGCTGTTTTCCTCATTCTGTTGATTATTGTTGCACAGTTCAACTCCTATTCGATGCCGTCCATCATTATGATTACGGTATTGCTCTCCCTCATTGGGGTATTACTCGGTCTGGTCATTTCGCGACAAAACTTCGTGATTATGATGACGATGATTGGTATTATCTCACTTGCTGGGGTCGTCGTGAACAATGCGATCGTGTTGATTGATTATACCAACTTGATCCGCAAACGCAAACGTGAAGAACTTGGATTAGGTGAGTACGATATTCTGCCTTATTCAGAAATTGTAAAAGCTGCAGTTGAAGGAGGAAAAACACGTTTACGTCCTGTATTGCTTACGGCCATTACCACCATCCTTGGTTTGATTCCGTTGGCAATTGGATTCAATATTGACTTCTTTAGTCTTCTTTCAACGTACGATCCGAAGATCTACTTTGGAGGTGACAACAATATGTTCTTTGCTCCGATGTCGTGGGCAATTATTTATGGTCTTACATTCGCAACGTTCCTTACGTTGGTCATCATTCCTGCATTGTATCTTTTGATGCACCGCTTGAAAGTGTGGTTATATAAGATTACCAATACCAAAATGCGAAGTAATATATAGTAGTTAGTCGTTAATTGTTTTACAAGTTACGAAGGGAAGGTGCTAGTCATCTTCCCTTTTTTTGTCCCAAACCTTCAAACCAACTCTCCTGAATGTATATTCATTTTTATTTGTTTCCAGACTGTTAAAAATAAATGACCTGTATATAATCGACATGTTTCCACAGAATTTAAAGTGGAAGCTAGCAAATCAAGCATGAAACAATTCACTGAATTAATACCATTAGAAGATATTACCTAGGAAGATAATTTCACAAATTTTTAACAAAAACCAATAAAACAAGCTGTTAAACGACAATATTGGCAACCATTCCTTTGTAACAATTATTACATAAACCGACAAATTAGACGAACATTCTTCACTTTTCGTCGAATATTAAGAAATTATACTCAACTTAGGAATCCAAGCAATATCGCTACTCCTCTTCTACGAATGTCTCATTTCCCTCTACAAAACAGGCATTTCGCGTCTCTATTTTAAATTTCCCGCTAAAATTTGGTTGTCAGCTACATTATAATCGTCCAAATCTCGCCAAATGTGATTTTGCGTAATCTCCAAAGTCTACTTATATTTGTCCTGTAAAGATTATTAGTCTTGATTATTCAAACTAAAAAATCTTTTTCAGTGAATAGTGGTTAGGTTAGGTTATGTAGAGCGACTCTCCCGAGTCGCTCTACTGTTTTATAACCGTTTCTATTTTTCAAAAGTAGGCCACCACATCGTAATCTTTTTACAAACAACAATTCTTTTTTAAATCGCGGAGCACTGCTTCATCGATTTGCGAAATACGCAACTCTCCATTTTGAACTTGCGCAATACCGTTTTGCTACACAGCTCCATCTACATAACATTGTATCATACAAAATTGAGAAACTATGAAACGGATACAATCACTAGACGATAAGAGAAAAGCCTTTAACGTTTTGACAAATGCCTTCAAAAACTCAAAGGGTATGACATGGATGTTGCGAAAACCACAAAGCTTACGCTCTCGAAAACACATTCTGAACTTTTTCTACTCGGAGGCACTTGCACGAAATGGAGCGTTTATCACTTCCGACCAAAATGGAGTCATTTTCCTACACCCTCAATCGAAAAAAACTTTCTCGTTTCGACGATTGAGCCAGAAACTCTATATCTTTCTTTTCATTACCGGAATGAGAAACGGGATACGCAGTCTCCAATACCAAAAGCTCATCCGAAAGGTACGCCCAAAATCGGGCTGGGTTGCCACACTCCTTGCATGCAATTCAACCGAGAGTGGAATAAAAACTGCTTTTGAAATCAAACAGGAAATTTTTGAGCTAGCCGATCGATACAATCAGGTTATCTACGCTGAAACAACCTCTTTTCGTGCTTGTCAACTGTATAAAATTATTGGATACGAATTGTACCACTCCGTAAAACATCCCTATGCGGATTTAACTATTTGGTTCTTCCGACGCAACCCAAAACCGTACAAGCAATCATCTTCCCTTAACCAAAAGAATATCGCATGAAACAACTTCATTTTTCACCAGAACCCACTCCATTCATTCATGAGCTTCGTGAACGAATAGACGCTTACTTCTCAGAAAAGAATATTTCAAAATATGCGAACCGCCGCATGAAATTGAAAATAGCACTATTCATTGGTGTGTATATTCTATCTTACCTGCTTCTTTTCACTGCTCCAAACACAGCCACGTTGTATTTATTGTATGGATTTCTTGGCGCTTGGTCTGTTCTAATGGGACTCAATATCGGTCATGACGCCGCGCATAAAACTATCTTCAGGCGGCCAAAATCCAATCACCGCTTCCTATTGGTATTCGAATTCCTTGGAACAAATTCATTCAATTGGGTCAATCGCCATTTGGGAGCTCATCACCTTTTTCCCAATGTTATGGACTACGATTCAGACATTCAGCAAACAAAAGTGGTAAAAATCTTTCCAAAAGATGAACATCGTACCTATCACGCCCTGCAATTTATTTACATGCCTGTTGTTTACATGGTGTACATTTTTCGCTGGATTGTTTATCGCGACTTCAAAGATGCTTTTTCGAAGAAAATTGGCGCCTTCAACAACGCCCATTATCCATGGAAAGAAGTCGTGAAAATGATTCTGTTTAAGTTGCTTTACCTATTTCAAATGATCGTTTTGCCCGCGTACATTTTGGACATCTCAATTTGGTCTACATTCCTAGGTTTTATCGTCCTCACAATCATTGGAAGCTTAACAATTACCCTTGTTCTTTTGAGTACGCATGTTGGAGAAGATGCCAATTTCCCAGAACCCAACTCGAATAATTGCCTACCGCATAGCTGGTCGTATCATCAAATTATTACCGCTGCTGATTTCTCCACAGAAAATCGATTCATCAACTATTTTTTCGGAGGATTTAACCACCATGTGATGCATCATTTGTTCCCCAATATATGCCATATACACTATCCTCAGTTGACACCTATTCTAAAAGAACTTGCTGAGAAATATGATTTACCCTACCGACACAAAAAATACCTTTTTGCCGCTGTGCTATCACATTTCAAACTACTTCGAGCCAACTCGAAAGGGTCACTCAGGATAATGGAAGAAAATACTTAGTTTGACAAATCTGGAGGAGTTATCCCTTCCATGGACCACATGAAACCAAATGCGATAACAGTCGCTAAAATAATAAGAGGCAAAAACAACTTAACCTGTCGAGCAGTTACATGTCGTCTGTTTCCCAAACTACTACTTTCTAAGAATCCAGGATGCTTTTCAATGAATTCCGCTCCATTCTTAAAATAGATCCACCAAATTCCCAAGATCCACATGATACCGATTGACGCATAAAAAGCCAAGACTGCGAAGCTCCATGAACGCGGAAAGAAATAATCATATATGCTTTCGTTATGTCCGAGAAGAATTCCAACTCCCATGATTGCCCAGGGAATGTTTCCCAGAAAGATGATTCCTAGGAAAATTTTATTGTATCCCGATTTTAACGAAGGATCATCCGCGATATATTGCTGCGAACGATACTTCAACATGAATGCATTTATCAAAGCCCCAATGATCAGGAATAGCCAGAAATACTTGTATACAATTTCCATGAATAGTTAATAATCCACAAGGTAATCAATTAATGCAAGTTTGGCGATAACCAACGCTCCATCACTTCGACTTCCATGCCTTTGCGTTCGGCCAAGGACTGAACTTGATCCATTGTAATTTTCCCAACACCAAAATACTTTGCATGGCGGCTTCCGAAATACCAACCCGAAACACTCGCCGTTGGCGTCATCGCCATACTATCTGTGAGCTCCACACCTGTTACTTCCGTTGCATTTAACAACGCAAACAACGCTGGTTTTTCCGTATGATCGGGACAAGCGGGATAACCCGGAGCAGGACGAATTCCACGGTACTCTTCTTTGATCAAAGCCTCGTTATCTAGCGTTTCATCTTTCGAATACCCCCAGAGATATGTTCGAACCAATTTGTGTGCATATTCTGCAAACGCCTCTGCCAAACGATCGGCTAGCGCTTTTAGCAAGATCGAATTATAATCGTCGTGATCGGCTTCGAATTCCGCCACTTTGTGATCAATTCCAATTCCTGAAGTAACCACAAACGCTCCCACGTAATCTTTCTTTCCACTCTCTACTGGAGCGATGAAATCGGACAACGCGATATTCGGAACGCCTGGCGCTTTCTTTGTTTGCTGACGGATTGTGTGCTGTACAGAAATCTCCTTTGTCGAATCTTCTGGATCATAAATGACGATATCATCCTCTTTCGCATTCGCAGGAAACAATCCAACAATGCCTTTGTGCTCGAGCCACTTCTCTTTCGCAATCGTTTCCAACATGGCTTGAGCATCCTTGAAGAGTTTCTTCGCTTCCTCACCAACCACTTCATCTTCCAAAATAGCTGGATACTTTCCATGTAATTCCCATGTTCTGAAAAATGGCGTCCAATCGATGTATGGAACTAAATCTTCTGTGGATACCGACAATTCTTTTCGTCCCAAGTTATTCGGAGCCACGATTGACTCGCTCGCCCAATCAATTTGGAACTTGTTTTTTCTCGCTTCTGTGAGAGACAACAACTGTTTACGCGTTCTACTCTTTTCATGATGCTCGCGTAGTCGCGTGTAATCGGCTTTGATTTCCTTGATGAATTCCGATTTCTTTCCACCCAACAATTGCTCCACCACCGTCACCGATCGCGATGCATCCAATACGTGAATCGCTTGATCTTTCGTGAAATGCTCATCAATTTTAACTGCCGTATGCACTTTGGATGTCGTTGCCCCACCAATCATCAACGGAATAGACAAGTTGGCCCGCTCCATTTCCTTGGCAACGGTAACCATCTCATCGAGTGACGGTGTAATCAAACCACTCAATCCGATGACGTCCACTTTTTGCGCGATCGCCTCTTCTATAATTTTTTCGGTCGGAACCATTACGCCCAAATCAATTACTTCGTAATTGTTGCAGCCAAGCACCACACCCACAATGTTCTTTCCTATATCGTGTACATCGCCCTTTACGGTTGCCATCAGTACTCTTCCAGCAAATGATTGCTCTCCTCCTTTTTCAGCCTCAATGTATGGCAACAAATACGCCACCGCTTTTTTCATCACACGTGCCGACTTCACCACTTGTGGTAAGAACATTTTTCCACTTCCAAATAGATCTCCCACGATGTTCATCCCATCCATAAGTGGACCTTCGATCACTTCAATTGGGCGATCAAATTGCTGACGACACTCTTCGGTATCTTCATCAATGTAATCTGTAATTCCTTTCACCAAAGCATGCGCCAAACGTTCTTCTACCGTTCCTTCTCGCCAAGACAAATCAACGGTGCGTACTTTGCCTTCGCCCTTCACGGTTTCAGCATATTCCAACAAGCGCTCCGTAGCATCTTCGCGTCGATTGAGCAACACATCTTCTACATACTCGAGCAATTGCTTGTCGACATCATCGTACACCTCCAACATGGAAGGATTGACAATTCCCATGTCCATTCCATTCTGAATCGCATGGTATAAAAAGGCTGCGTGCATTGCTTCGCGCACCACATTATTTCCTCGAAATGAAAACGAAACATTCGACACGCCGCCACTTACATGCGCCCCTGGTAAATTCTCACGAATCCACTTTGTCGCTCTGAAGAAATCCAACGCATTATTGTTGTGCTCCTCCATTCCCGTTGCCACTGGGAAAATATTTGGGTCGAAGATGATATCTTCCTTCGGAAACTTCACGTGATCGACTAAAATGCGGTACGAACGTTCGCAAATTTCAATCCGTCGCTCGTAGCTATCCGCCTGTCCATCTTCGTCAAATGCCATCACGATCACAGCCGCTCCATACCGCTTGATTTTCCGTGCATGTTCGATGAATTGCTCTTCACCTTCTTTCAAGGAAATCGAATTCACAACACCTTTTCCCTGAACGCATTTCAATCCCGCTTCGATGATTTCCCATTTGGAACTATCAATCATAATCGGAACGCGTGCAATATCCGGTTCGGCAGCGATTAAATTGAGGAAACGCACCATGGCATCTTTTCCATCAATCATCCCTTCATCCATGTTAATATCGATGATTTGCGCACCGCCTTCCACTTGCTCGCGTGCTACGCTCAGTGCCTCATCGTATAACTCCTCTTTGATTAAGCGCAAGAATTTTCGTGATCCCGTCACATTCGTGCGCTCACCTACATTTACAAAATTCGTTTCGGGCGTTACGATTAACGGTTCCAACCCCGACAGTTTCAATGTTGCTTTAATCTTCGACATCTGCTTCTTGCTTTCGTGGTGAGTACTTCGCTGCTAAATCTGCAATGGCTTTGATGTGCTCCGGTGTTGTTCCACAGCAACCTCCAATAATATTCACCAATCCTTCGTCTAAAAACTCTTTGATTTGCGCAGCCATCAGTTCTGGTGTTTCATCGTATTCTCCGAATTCATTCGGCAATCCCGCGTTCGGGTGAGCACTCACTCCGAAAGGTGCTTTTTTATCCAACACTTGCAGGTAAGGACGCATCATCGACGCTCCAAGCGCGCAATTCAACCCAATTGTGAGCAAATTCATGTGCGAAACAGAGATCAAAAAGGCTTCGGTTGTTTGTCCTGTGAGCGTCCGTCCACTTTGGTCGGTGATCGTTCCAGAAACCATGATTGGAATATCCACATTTCGTTCGTTCAACACCTCATCAATCGCAAACAATGCCGCCTTCGCATTCAGTGTATCGAAAACCGTTTCTACCAAGAGCAGATCGACTCCACCATCAATCAAAGCACCTGCTTGTTCCTTGTATGCTGTTACGAGTTCATCAAAAGAAATCGCACGAAAACCAGGATCGTTTACATCAGGCGAAATGGATGCCGTTCTGTTAGTTGGCCCCATCGATCCAGCAACAAATCTAGGTTTGTGTGGCTCCCGTTTTGTGAATTCGTCTGCTACTTCCTTCGCAATTTTTGCACTCTGGTAGTTGATGTCATACACGGCAGATTCCAGTCCATAATCCGCTTGAGCAATCGTGGTTCCCGAAAACGTGTTCGTTTCTGCGATATCCGCTCCTGCTTCAAAGTAAAGGGCATGAATTTCTTTGATAATTTCAGGTCTCGTTAGGGAAAGCAAGTCATTATTCCCTTTTAGTGGAGAAGGATGATCTTCAAACCAATTTTTGCGGAAATCTTCTTCTTCCAGCTTGTGTCGCTGAATCATGGTTCCCATGGCACCATCCAGTACAAGAATTCGTTCACGTAGTATTTCCTCTATGCGATTCATTTATATAGTATGTTATGGTGAAGAAAGTGAGGAAAACTCACACAACTTATCTTTTCCATCTGCTGACGGATCGGATTTGGCACCTTTTTCAACGCAATTATAGCATTGAATAGGTTGCCAAGGTTTCTCAGGGCCTGTCCCTCCACCTTTCTTCATAAGTTTATTCTAAAGAACTGAGGCAAAGATACAGGAATAATTTCTTCCATCAAGGAATCGCGCCGATTCGTTTGTGATCGGCAGATATATTGTATTTTGGTTCTATGAAAATGCTGAAATCATTCAGGGATGCGTTTAATGGAATCGGAATTTTGATTCGGTCCGAGCGTAATTTTCAGCTTCATTTGCTTGCTTTTTTAGTCGTAATCGGAGCTGGATTTTATTTCGAGATTTCATCTGGAGAGTTTGCGATTATCTTGATCGTTTCGGCACTTGTTTTTGCGTTGGAAGGAATGAATACTGCTATTGAAAAGTTGTGCGACGAAGTAACAGAAGAACGTAAAGAATCCATCCGAAGGATTAAAGATGTTGCGGCTGGAGCCGTCTTAATTGCGGCTATTTTAGCGGCTGTGGTTGGCCTTTTGATTTTCTGGAAATACATTTTTTGAGGCTAGCCCAACTAAATTAATTGGTTTATCGTTTCAAGTGATATGAAAACCTTAATCACCTTTCTCCTTTGTTTGGGACCTGTTATATGCTCAAGTCAACAACTAAGCAATAGTGCAAATCAATCGCGTTTTTTTGAACTGGGCATCACTTCCAGTTATGTATTCAATTCGTTGGATTATCCTAAACGTTACCACGTGACAGGCTACAGCGACCCCACTACTCTCGAAAGTTCGAACACCGCACTTATGTTTCAAGCAATTGGGCGTCTTTACTTTCAACAATTCTACCTAAGTTCTTCAATGGGTATAGCTACAGGACATACTAATGAAACATCTACCACATCAGAAGCCACAGGCAATGCCGGTGTCGGCGGTTATTGGACACAAACGAAAACGCGAGAATTGTACCTGGATGAAACAAACATTTCATTTGCCGGAAGTTTAGAAGCGGGATATCTCTTTTTGAAACCGACAAATCGATTTAATTTTGGGTTCGGAATTGGCGCAGACTTTATTACCAGCCTCACCACCCATATCAAGCGTAATGAGTTAATCGTTTATACCAGTGGCTCCTCCTATTCAAATCCTCCTAGCGGACCTAGTACTAGCTCTTATTCATACGAAGAAACCTTCGGCAATGAGAGTGCTGAATGGAAACAATATGTCCAACGACACGACATAGGAATCATACAACCGAAAATTTCACTTCTTGCGAGGTATTCAATCACCAAGAAGTTGTCCATTTCAATTCAACCACAAGTTCGACTGCTATTTATCAACTATGGAATAGACGGAGCAGCTCTCGATTTCCCATTAAGTCTTGGAGTTCTCTATCGCTTCTGATTTTACTCTCCTGAAATTAACATCGCGTTCAAGTCTCCAATGTAATTGAGCAACTTTTCGCGTCCGAATTTCGATTCTGATGAAGTTGTAAACACAGGAGGAAGCGCTTCCCAATATTTCAACATTTCCTTTTTGTACTTTGCGAGATTTTTCTGCAATTGCGTACTGGAAAGCTTATCGATTTTGGTAAACACCATAGAAAAAGGCAATTCCTTTTCTCCGCACCAATTCATGAATTCCAAATCAATTTTTTGCGGTTCCAAACGACTGTCGAGCAATACAAAAATATTGATCAAGGAATCTTGGTTCGTGAGGTATTCCACGATAAATTGCTCCCATTTTGCACGACTTTGCTTTGACGCTTTTGCGTAACCGTAGCCCGGCAAATCGACCAAGTACCACTCATCGTTAATCACAAAGTGATTGATCAATTGCGTTTTTCCTGGTTTTCCCGATGTTTTTGCCAGCTTTTTGTTGTTCGTCAACATGTTAATCAACGAAGATTTCCCAACATTGGAGCGCCCAATAAATGCGTATTCGGGTTTACCGTCGGTGGGTCCTTTTTTGTAATCTGTATTCGAGATAACGAATTCGGCCTTGTTGATTTTCATGATGACTTTTTTTGCAAAGATAGGTAGATAGTTGAACATTCCGATTGCTAACGCTTTTCGATGGTCGGATAGTCGGATAGTCGGATAGTCGGATAGTCGGATAGTCGGATAGTCGAAGAACCAAATAAACCGAATCGAATACTGTATTTATACGAGATTACTTGCGCA
>JABXHO010000117.1 GCA_013373595.1 Flavobacteriales bacterium
GTAACAAACGATGCGACACTTCCAATCAATGCTCAAGGAACAACAGTGGTGACTTGGACATACACAGATATGAATGGAAACGCCTCGACACAAACACAAAACGTAGTGATTGATGATGTAACAGCGCCAACACCAGATCTTGCAACACTCGCAGATGTAACGGCAGAATGTGAAGTAACTTCATTGACTGATCCAACAGCAACAGATAACTGTGGTGGCGTAGTAACGGTAACAAACGATGCGGCACTTCCAATCTCAGCTCAAGGAACTACAGTAGTAACTTGGACGTATGACGACGGAAACGGAAATACATCAACACAAACGCAAAACGTTGTAATTGATGATGTGACCGCTCCAACGCCTGACGTTGCGACATTGGTAGATGTAACTACAGAATGTGAAGTAACTTCGTTAACAGCGCCAACGGCTACAGATAACTGTGGAGGAACGGTAACTGTAACAAACGATGCGACACTTCCGATTTCAACGCAAGGAACAACCGTAGTAACTTGGACATACGATGATGGAAACGGAAATACATCAACACAAACACAAAACGTAGTGATTGATGATGTGACTGCACCAACACCAGATCTTGCAACACTCGTAGATGTAACAACAGAATGTGAAGTAACTTCGTTGACATCACCAACGGCTACAGACAACTGTTCTGGAGTGGTAACGGTAACAAATGACGCAACACTTCCAATCTCAACTCAAGGAACAACAGTGGTTACTTGGACGTATGATGATGGAAACGGAAATACATCAACACAAACGCAGAACGTTGTTATTGATGATGTGACGGCACCAACACCAGATGTAGCGACATTGGCAGACGTAACAGCAGAATGTGAAGTAACTTCATTGAGTGACCCAACAGCAACAGATAACTGTGGAGGAGTGGTAACGGTAACAAACGATGCGACACTTCCAATCTCGACTCAAGGAACAACAGTAGTTACTTGGACATACACAGATGTGAATGGAAATGCATCGACACAAACGCAAAACGTTGTGATTGATGATGTGACCGCGCCAACACCAGATCTTGCAACACTCGCAGATGTTACGGCAGAATGTGAAGTAACTTCATTGACTGATCCAACAGCAACAGACAACTGTGGAGGAGTGGTTACTGTAACTAATGATGCAACACTTCCAATCTCAACACAAGGAACAACAGTAGTTACTTGGACGTATACAGATGTGAATGGAAACGCTTCAACACAAGCGCAAAACGTTGTAATTGTTGATGTGACAGCACCAACGCCAGACAGTACAACTCTTGTAGATGTAATGGCAGAATGTGAAGTAACTTTGTTAACATCACCAACAGCTACGGATAACTGTGCTGGAGCAGTAACAGTAACGAATGATGCGACACTTCCAATCTCAGCGCAAGGAACCACAGTGGTTACTTGGACGTATGATGATGGAAACGGAAATACATCAACACAAACGCAGAACATTATAATTGTAGATGTTGCAGGTCCAGTTGCAGATCTTCTTACACTTGATGATGTAACGGGAGCTTGTTCAATTGACATGCCAGCAGCGCCAACAGCAACAGATAACTGTGTGGGAACTGTGTTGGGAACAACAAGTACAACCTTCCCAATTACGACAGCAGGTACAACAACTGTAGTTTGGGAGTATGTCGACGGGAATGGAAACATAACTTCTCAGGTGCAAGACTTCATCATTTCAGGAGTTGACGTTTCTACTTCATTAAGTACAGATGGAGCAACAATTTCAGCAAACAATCCTTCTGCAACTTACCAATGGTACGATTGTGACGATAACATGAATGTCCCAGGTGCTACAGATCAGAGTTTCACTCCTACAGCAAATGGAAACTATGCCGTTATTGTGACAGAAGGATCGTGTATTGATACCTCGGCATGTGTTACAGTTAGCACGATTGGAGTTGATGAACTTTCAGTTGTTCGAGTAACGGTTTATCCGAACCCATCGCAAAACAACTTTACAGTAGGATATGATGGCGTAATCGAATCAATTGAAGTGATGGATATGTTAGGAAGAGCAATTGACCTACCGATTGATTTAACAACAGGTGAGGTGAATGGTTCTATTTTAGCCGACGGACGATATATGATTCGTGTGAAAACGGATAAGGGATATGCTCTGTCAGAAGTTGTAATTGTTCGATAAATCTATAGAAATAAACAATAGTGAAGGTCGCCACATTGATGGCGACCTTTTTCGTTGAGAATATTTAATAAGTAGCTAGAAACCAGTTGATCAGGATTTATTTTATATTTGTTTAAACTACGATACCATATACTATGAAAATTTCTACCCCGTCGGAGTTTCGTATTCGGATGAATGCGGCTCTATCCCTACTAGCTTTTCTTTTTGTGAGTACATTAAGCTTTTCTCAATTAACAGTAACAAAATCCTATACAGCTCCTTCTTCGGTCTCTGTGGACGGATGTGGTTCCTATTGCACCAACTTGCCCGGTGTGACTTTCTCAGCTTCAGATTTTGCTGCAGGAGTATGTCAGGTTGCAGACGTGAATGTCAGTATTACTTGGGCAAAAACAGATGGTACATGTACCTCTCCCGGAACAGGAAACTCGTTTCACAGTGAAACCAATTTTAGAATCGATGGTCCTGCAGGAAATGAAGTTCTTGTGATGCCTGGGTCGTATTCGGGATCGGCTACGATATCATCGGTTACAACAACACTCGATCAAGCTGCGGCTTCGGTAATTGGAGGCACAAATCCTGTTTCTGGGACTTATAGACCCAACAATGGAAACTTGGATAACTTTAACGGAACAGATCCGTTTGGAACATGGACACTACGTGCAGGAGATACCGGGTCGGGCGATCCTTTATGTATCGTTGCATATTCTGTAACAATTACCATGAGTTCTCCCGTGGATGCCGACTCCGATGGATTTACGTATTGCCAAGGAGACTGTGATGATGCCGACCCATATGTTTATCCGGGCGCACCAGAGATAACGTGTGATGGAATCGATAATGACTGTAACCCTTTAACATCCGACGACCCGACACCGCCTGCGGCAATATGTCAGCCTGCTACGGTGTATATTGATGCCTTTGGCGTGGCCGATGTTACAGCAGGAGATGTTGATTATGGATCAACAGACAACTGTGGAGCCATTACGATGGGAGTTTTCCCATATACATTCTCGTGTGCAGATGTTGGAAGTCAAACAGTGACACTTACCGTAACAGATCCAGAGGGAAATAATGCAACATGTACGTCGACAGTGACCGTTTTGGATACACTTTCGCCAATTCCAGATGCTTCGACACTACCAGATATCAATGGATATTGTCAAATCGATACAATTGCTATTCAACCGTTGGCAACTGATAATTGTGCAGGAGCAATTACAGTAACAAACGATGCTGCTTATCCAATTTCAACTGTTGGAACAACCGTTATTACATGGACCTATGATGATGGAAATGGAAACACATCCACACAAACACAAAACGTTGTAATTGCCGATACAGCTGCTCCAACTCCAGATATTGCAACCCTTGCGTCCGTTTTGGATGAGTGTGAAGTAACGTTAACTCCTCCAACAGCAACCGATGATTGTTCGGGAGCGATCACAGCAACAACAACCACGACATTCCCAATTACAACACAAGGAACAACTGTGGTTACTTGGACCTATGATGATGGACACGGAAATACGGTCACACAAGATCAAACGGTCACATTAACCGATACCACAGCACCCACACCAGATCTGGGAACATTGAGTGATTACACAGAGGTGTGTGAGGCAACGCCAACAGCGCCAACAGCAACAGATGTTTGTTCTGGAACAATTACAGCAACTACCTCAACAGCGTTCCCAATTACTGCATTAGGAACAACTGTTGTGACATGGACGTACGACGATGGAAACGGAAACATCGTAACGCAAGATCAGAACATTATTGTGACAAATATTGCGGCAACAACGACAGCAACCACGGATGGTGTAACACTGACTTCGGACATTACGGGAGATTCATACCAATGGATCAATTGTGAAACGAATACACCAATTGTTGGAGCAACAAATGCTAGCTATACGGCAACAGCCAATGGGAACTATGCAGTTGTTGTTACTGTCGGTGCTTGTTCTGATACTTCAGCGTGTGCAGAAGTTACGACGGTTAGTACAAATACTTTGGTAATTGACAACTTAAAACTGTATCCGAACCCAACAACAAACGGACATTTCAACATTACTTTTGATGGAGTGATTCATTCAATTAAAGTAGTAGACATGCAGGGTCGAGTAGTACCTGCTGAAGTTGATACGACTTATGGAACAGTAGATGCTTCTTCGTTGAATAACGGACGATACTTAGTTCAGATTGAAACAAACACAGGCACGAAAGTCAAGGAGATAATTATCTCGATGAATTAGTGAGAACAAACGAACAATTAGAAAGCCGCTTAATCGCGGCTTTTTTTCGTTAATGAGGTGTCAAAAATCTTCCAGTTGAGTGAAATTCGTGAAAGGCGGTAGGTAGAAATACCTGATTTTAATTCTTTTAAGGGGTAAAGTCTGTTGATAATTCGTGCATCTGAAGTATAAACAGTAAGTTAGTAATCTAACATATAAAATAATTCACTATGGATCCATTTATAGCCGAAATTGTAATGTTCGGAGGAAACTTTGCCCCAAGAGGATGGGCAAAATGCGAAGGTCAATTACTGCCAATATCACAGTATACAGCACTCTTTTCAATTTTGGGTACGATGTACGGAGGTGACGGTCGCACGACATTTGCTTTACCTGATTTGCGCGGAAGAACTCCTGTTGGCGTAGGTCATGGACCAGGATTGAGCGATTACCGCCAAGGACCAGGAGGAGGACATGAGCAAGTTTACTTGAACGTAACAAACTTACCATCTCATACTCACGCTGCAGCAGGTACTGTAAAAGCATCATTTACACCACCAACTGGAGCAGGAAATCAGACAACACCAACGGGCCACAATTTTGCGAGTGATGGATCAAATAACTATTCTGACCAAGCAGCAAATGTAAACATGGCCTCAAATAACGTATCCGTTACTATTGGAAATACTGGAGGAAATATTCCATTCAGTGTAGTTCAACCGTGGACATGTGTTCAATTCATTATCGCGTTGCAAGGAATTTTCCCTTCAAGAAGTTAAGAATAATGTTTAACGACCACTCTTCGGAGTGGTCATTTTTTTGTCAAATGAAACTTGGAATTCTTCTCCCTACTTCTAAACTTTATCCATCACTAATGATCGATTTCTCCGCTGGTGTTAGGATGGCGATTACCGAATTTGGACAGGCAGAGAACATTGAAATCATATTCGAGAGTATCCACCAAGGTACAGATAAGAATGTGGTTTTGAACGCAGTGAATAAGTTGGTTCTTCAACATCAAACAGATGCGAATATCTTGTTTACTAACTTTTTGTTGATGGAAGATATTGTATCCTCTTTGAATGCGTTGCAAACACCATTAATCATTACGAATATTGGGGGAAATGCACCGTTATTTTTTGACCACGGAGAGTACATCTTTTCTAACTCATTTGGTTTATGGGAATCAGCATTTAAAGCTGCGCAATGGGCTGTCGAACGATTTGGTCCTAAGACCGCATATGGTTCGTATTTCTATGAGGCTGGTTATGGACTTTATTCTGCTTTTTGTGATGGCTTGTCAAAGTCGGGAGGTGAGGTTATTTTCAATCAGGTTTCTGAATTCAATCCAAACCCAGATGATTTTTCAATTTTCGAAAAACAAATGGAAATAGAATCTCCTAATTTCTTATACATGCTGTACTCTGAGCGTGATGCCGTAGGTTTTTTGAATAAATTAAATGCTTCTCAGATGAATGGAAAGTATCCCATTGTTACATCTGGGGTATTAATTAACGATGAGATCCTCGATAAAGTTGAGGGAAGTCCAAAAGAGATTTTTAACGTATCAAGTTGGGATCTTTCCGATGACAGCTCAATGAATTTGGCTTTTATCAAGGAATTTCGTAGTTTGAATGGGAAAGAGGCAAACTATTTTTCACTACTCGGATATGAGTGTGCAGGTCTGATTTGTTCGGCAATGAAAAATGAAAAATGGGAAATGAAAGGGCAATCTCGAGCAGATGCGATAAAGAACGCTGAATATATCGGTCCGCGAGGAAATTTGAACTTCAAAAATTCAAATGCGACAATTGCTCAGCAGAATGTCTATGCGCTAAATGAGAGCATGAAGCGGGTGAAAATTGCGGAACTTGGTGAAATGGACGCTCGTGATGAGGTTCTTGAAAGACTCAAGTTAAGTGCAAATCCATCGGGTTGGTTTCAGCCTTATTTGTGTCAATGACTTGTTATTCAAAATCGATTTTAGCGTTGAACACGGCTAAACATCAATTAAGTCTTATAAGATACTCTCATTCAAGGAGAATTAATTGGTTGGGTCATTAATATGACATACTTTTACAGATAAATTACTACATTCTATTAGAAATTGGGTGAGTCTCCAGTTTACAAATTTAGGAATGCTACTTCCCGTGTTGTGAATTCCCTCAATGGAGTTTTTTTTTACTTAAACTATACATGATGAAAAATCAATTACTTGCTTTTCTACTAATGCTCATCGGGAGTTCTAGCGGCTGGGCACAGGTAATCACTTTTGATGATCAGGGACACACTCCTGGTCAAGTGCTACCAAACCCATACAGCATAACGAACAATGGGGAAACATTTTTGTTTACCATTTCTGGTGGGAGTGCTACCAATCACATTTACCGTACTTCTGAATCGAATTGCGGAACCTCTGGAATGAGTCATATTTATGCGGGGAACACGGCGCAGTCTACATGGGTAATGGAAACAACGAGTGGTAATGAAATTAATTTAGGTACAATACGGTTCGATAATGTGTTTGCCTGCTTTTCATTCAGCTACAATCTTACCATTGAAGGCTTCAAAAATGGATCATCAACAGGAACTCAATCGTTTTCAGTAACAGGTGTGAATTCGATTTTTACGTCGAATGCTAGTTTTGATGATGTTGACAGAATTGTAATTTCATGTTCGGACCTTGGGAACCTAGGTATCGACGATATTAATTGGGTAGCAAATGCGATCCCTTGTACAGAACCAGAAGTTCCTACAATTACAGCTAGCACGAACCCTATTTGTGCAGGCGGATCTACAACTCTAAATATTACAGGTGCACTCAACGATGCAACGTCATGGCAAGTGTACACGGGTTCGTGTGGAGGTACCTTAGTCGGAACTACCACAGGATCATCTATTGTTGTGTCTCCAAGCTCTACGACATCTTATTTTATTCGAGGAGAAGGTGGGTGTGCAACTCCCGGAACATGTGGGTCAGTCTCCGTCACGGTAAATCCAACGGAAGATGCAAGTTATAGCTATTCAGCTCTAGCGTATTGTGTGAACGATGCCGATCCAACACCAACAATTACGGGTGTACCCGGAGGATCATTTTCTAGTACGGCAGGATTGTCATTGAATGCTTCATCCGGACAAATTGATGTAAGTGCATCAACGCCTGGAACATATACAGTTACTTACACTACATCAGGTACGTGCTCAAATAGTTCGAATGAAACGGTTGTTATTAATGCTTTAGATGATGCTTCGTTCGCTTACGGTGCTGCTGCTTACTGTGTAAACGATGCAGATCCAACACCAGCAATTACAGGTTTGGCTGGAGGATCATTCTCTAGAACTGCTGGATTATCTATTAATACTGGA
>JABXHO010000177.1 GCA_013373595.1 Flavobacteriales bacterium
CACAGGCGGCAATCGCGGCGCAACAAGCAAAAGACCGTGCGGCAGAGCTTTCCAATCAACTGGCTGAAATCGAAAGTTCCAATCCTGATGTCGTCAATGCCAATACAGCGGATGTATCGCAGGCTGATGTGTTGATGAATGCGCACACGCAAATAGTTGAGCAAATTGAATCAAGCGAAGCGGATCGCGTGGATCAGTTGGAATCGTTGATTGTACAGAACGAGCAAACAATTAGTCAGGTAGAGAAACAACTGATCGAAATTGAAGAGAAACTGGGGAATGATCCACAGAATGCTAAACTGCAAGAGGATCAGGAAAAGTTAAATCGTTTCAAAAGTGATCTGGAAACCGTTCAAACGGAATTGACGAAGGAACTGAAAAATCAGCAGCCAACTGTCGTGTCAACACTCACGGAGGAAGCAGTTCTCACAAGTATTGCACCCGATTATGCTTCCAAGCAAGGGGCGATTGAATCGGATTTAAGCATTACGGAATTGGAGCGATTACAGCAGTTGCAAGCAAATGATGAAGCATTTCGCGATGTAACAGAAGATCGTTTATTCGAGGTTCAACAAGAATTGCAAACGAATCCAACCGATGCCGATTTATTGAAGGAACTACAAATCATCAATGAATTACTGTCCAAAACAAATGAGTCCATTACGGATCGTTCGATTCGAATAACGCAAATTGAAAACCAAACTCCTGATGTTGCGATCACGAAGCAAGATGTGATTGCGGATGTTGATCCTGATTACCAGGAAACAATCAAATCGATTCAATCCAACGAAACACTTAACGAGCAAGAGCGTCTTGAGGCAATGAACGAAACCGATCGAACGCTGAAAATGTCCGTTAATGAGAAGTTGGATCGGGTAGAGGAAGCGTTGGCAGCTCATAGAGGAAATATGGAGTTAGCAGCTGAAAAGCAGCTATTGGAAGATATTCTTGCTGATTTGAATGAAGGAATTGATGCGCGAGAAAACCAACTGACAGCGCTGGCTACGGATGTTCCAGAACCGTTTAATCGAGAAGAAGCAATCGCTGAGCTTCTTCCTAATTATTCCAACGATCTGGCTGCTATCAATGAGAACAATGAGCTGACAGAACGTGAAAAGCTGCAACAAATACAAGCATTGGAAAATGAGCTAAAAACGGAGTTGGAAAAGGAATTGGCAGCTGTTCAATCTCAATTAGAAACAACACCTTCGGATGCACAACTCAAGGAGCAAGAAAATGGATTAACCGAGACGATTCGTTCGTTGGAGAATTCAATCGATGAGCGCACAGAAAATATGGCTTCACTCACCACTTCGAATGTGACTGATAATGAGGTGTTAGCTGTTACTGAGGAATTGAAAAAAGACATACGCGATCAACTCTTCGAAGCGGAAAAAATTGATTATGCAAATCGCTTGGAGGAAATCAATTCGGGAAGTGGCTCTGAGGTAGAGCGCAACTTAGATCGATTGGAACTTGAACAAGAGGTGTTAATTGCTTTAAAAGCCAAGGGTGAGGCGATGCAAAAGGAGTTGTCGGATGATCCTAGTAATCAACAGATACAATTGCAGCTAGAGGCTTTGGAGCAAATGATCGAAGATCAGGAAGCTGAAGTTAACTCGCAACGTAATGCAAGTCTACAAGCTTCGAAATCGGCAGAAGTGTACGAAGAAACGGTTGCCAAGGCGGATCGAAAGTACCGTGTAGAAATTGGTGACTTAACCAGTCAAGCCAATCCGTCAACTGAGAAAATCATAGCGAGAGAAGCAGAGTTGCAAGAGAATCTTCAAAAGGAATTGTCGAAAAAACAGAAGGAATTGGATCGAACGTATTCGGTGCAAGTTGATCTCGAATCGATGATTTTAGCGAATGAAATTGAGGAGAGTAAACAACGTCAAGCGACAGCTGAAAATGCCTCAATTGTGGTGACGATAGATTCAAATGAACAAGAAAAGTTTGTGTCTGACATGCGCAAATCATTCATCTCCATTGGTGATGTTGAGTTTTCGAAACAAAATCCAACAGTGGAGGAGGCACGAACACACGAGAAGGAATTACAATCGTATTTATCGGAATTAAAAACGAAGAAAGCGGAGATTCAAGATGAATTGGACCGTTCTCCAGAAGATGAAAGTGTACAAAATCAACTGAACTGGATTTCGCAAGAAGAAGAAAAAGTAGAGGATGAGCTTCAGCAAATGCAAATTACGATTGGTGACTTGGAATCCATGAATGTTGCATCCAAATCAACGGAGGAAAATGACGAAGAATTATTGGAACTGCAGACGAAGCGACAAGAGTTGCAGAGTCAACTGAATGATTCAAATCTTTCTACTTCGGAGCAAAAGTCGATCATCAAGGAATTGGATGAAGTGACTCAAGCGGAATTGAAACGCACGAATGAATTGCAATCGGTTGCGGTGGTTGAAGCACGCGAAAAGCAAGACAATCTCAATAATGCCTTGCAACGATTAGGAACAAATGATCCCGAAACAACAGAGGTGAAATCGGCATTGAAAGCAAGTGAAGAAGAGCGCACCGCGATTGATCAGTTGTTGGAACAATCGGATCAAGCGAAATCCGAGGAGGAACGGAATTATTTGCTCTCGCAAGCCGCAGAACGTCAGGCTATGTTGAACACTCGTTTGGCGCAAGTGGTGGAAAATCGAGAAATTCAATCCATTGAAGATCAGGAAGACATTACCTTATTGTCGCGTGAAGAACTGGATCAACGCAGACGGAATTTTGTCATTGAAATTGGTGACCTAGAAGTACAACAAAAGCGTGTGGAGCAGGAAATATCTCTGGCGAAGCGAAAGGAACTTCCCGCCTTGAATACAGAGAAAGCAGCCATTGATGCACAATTGAACTTATTGAAAAATCAATTGGAACATATTGAAACGCGCATTGCAAACTTCAACGAAACAGAGCCTGTTGATCGTATTGCAACAACGGGGCTAAATCAAGAAATTTCCTTCACAGAGGAACGCGAATTAGCGGCTTCAGAATCCTATAAAGAATACATGGAAGAAGGTGTGAAAGCGCTCGAAATTGAAAACGAATTGCGTATTTTACAGCAAGATTTAGATCGCGAACGGGAAGAATTGATTCAACTCATCGCTACGGAGCCATCGAGTGCACGAAACGATTCAATTGCATTGAAAACAGCGCGCATTAAAACATTAGAGTCCGAGATTCAACGGAGAAATGCCGACTTCGAAGAACAGATGGCAGTGGCAGATCAATTGTTGCCCAACAACGAGCAAGAAGCTATGAAATTAAAGAATCTACTTGTACGAGGTGTTCAACCTATCAAAACAGCGGTTGTCGCGACGGCTGTGTTGCAAATGCCAACAACTGGTTTTGCAATTGATGCGAACGCAGAAAGCATCTATTCCGAAGCGAATCCTATTCCAGTCGGAGTGAAAAACCCTTCTGGTTTGACTTATCGCGTGCAAATTGGAGCTTTTGCCCGACCGATTCCACAAGATTTATTCAAAGAATTCAATCCTGTTTCGGGAGAGAAAATTGCGAACACGAATATTACGCGGTACATGGCTGGGTTCTTCAATAGCAGCGAATCGGTTGTGGAGGCAAGACAAGCCATTCGATCACTAGGATATAACGATGCTTTTGTTGTGGCCTATTGTGACGGAGAACGAATTACTTTCGGTGAGGCACGCCGTTTAGAAGCTTCTGGAAAATGTGTACCGAAGGGAACGAATGAATTGGTGCTCGAAGTAGCGGAGAATACTGCGAATCATTTGGGGATTCCAGCGGAAACAGAAGTCGTTGAGATTCCTGAATACGCATACAATCAAGCGCCAGGCGCAGCGGAAGCATCACCAATTGAATTGAAACAAGGACTGTTCTTTACAGTACAAGTTGGAGTGTTCAATCGCCCTGTATCGGATGAGATAGTGAAGAACTTACCAGAAATTTTGACGGTGCGTTTACCAAATGGATTAATTCGATACGCAACTGGAATGTTCGATTCTGCTGAAGAAGCGCAACCACGAAGAAGCGAAGCGATTAAACGAGGAATTAGTGATGCATTCATCGTGGCGTACTACAAAGGAGAGCGATTGACTGTTGGAAAGGCGAGAAGGTTGCTAGATCAACTTGGTCCGTCGATTCTTCAATCAAATATTGAGAAGGCAACACCAGTGGAAGTGGTAGAGGTTCCAGAAAATGTCCAACGAACAGATTCCGTAAGCACAACAGTAGTTGAAGCACCGCTTAATTTCGAGGAGGATGAGCAAAAAATTCAAATTGTCACGAAGAAGACTTTTGAAGAGTTTCCACGGGATGTGTTAAATCGCTACAATACAGAAGGAAATTTCTACTTTGACGAGAGTGATGGAAAGGTGAAATCGGAAATTTACTCGAACAAAAAGGACCTTCCACGCTTATTTAAATTTGAAAAAGACATCGATACGCTGTATCTTTCGGAAGAAGATGTGCAAACCGAGCTTGACAAACGTCATATTTTGGTGAAATTGTCTGATGATAAAGTACCAGGAGACTTGGCCGATTGGTTGCTCCGAATGGGATATCAGAAGAAATTTGTCAAAACGAAAGAAGGATTGGAATTGCACATTGAAGGAATTGAACCGAATAAACTTCAAGACGTACAGTATCACATACGCGAAGTTGGTTTGGAGCCAATTCCATTAGAGTTAGAAGAAGAGAATAATTAATACAATAAAGAGGAGAATGAGCCCAGAAACTGACGTTTTAGAGCAAGTGTTAACGGTAGAGCAGGCCGTAGATTACAAAGATTTAATCGTATTTAACGATGATTTCAACACCTTTGATCATGTCATTGATTCGTTGATCAAAGTATGCAAGCACAAACCCATCCAGGCAGAACAATGTACCTTTATTGTTCACTACAATGGAAAATGTCAGGTAAAACGTGGAGATTACGAAACGCTTGAACCTATGTGTGTTGCGTTGCACGACAGAGGAATTACAGCAGAAATTCAATAAAATTTGCTAGAGTTTTTTGTCAAAACGAAAAAACGACTTATATTTGCACTCCGATTGACGCAGTAACTTGCAAAAATCGATTTAAAATGGCTTCGTAGCTCAACTGAATAGAGCACTTGATTACGGCTCAAGAGGTTTCAGGTTTGAATCCTGACGAGGTCACA
>JABXHO010000075.1 GCA_013373595.1 Flavobacteriales bacterium
GATCTTTGTGAACTTTGTTCCTTTGTGGTTGTTTTTTTTACCACTAAGTCACGAAGTTGTGTTTACTTCATCGCAATCAATCAAAATATAACTCATCAAAGTCTTCAATCGACGAGAGGGTAATCAATTCCTTTTTCGGAAGGTCGCTCCATGTTTCCGTAAATACTTCTTCTGCTTCATAATCCTCCGTATCCACATTGATGTTTTTCTTAACGAGCTTCTTTCCTGTAAGGAAATTATAGCTGTACTCATATTCAGTAATGGGGCCTCTACTTACATTATTATCGTAACCGATGAGTTTCATTTTGTCTTGCTGATATCGGAACGTATACGTCCAATAACCGTAACGTCCATGCCCATAATGAACATAAAATTTCCCATCCCTTATTTCGATGTCTAACTCAGGTGGGAAGTACACTCCCCCATCCTCATTTTCAGAAGAAAAACAATCTAAATTTTCGACGGCCAAATTCGCTTGGACACCCTCAGACAAGTAGATGAGCAGTCCACGTCGATTTCGATCTACCATTTCATCAAATTGGTTCTCTTTCCATTCTTCTGGATCGGTTCCTTTCACCATAAAGACGTAGTCATTTCGACCGTCACCGTTTAAATCACCTGAGATGGAATCGAATAATGCGTATCCTTCAGGAAGGTCAACTTTAGCCGGATCAAATGGCTCAACAGGTTCTGACTCTTCCTTGGCAATTGTTTCAGAACTGTCCTCCTCAATCGTTGGTTTACTGTCTTGTTGCCCAGACGATTCTGCCTCACTCGATTCGCACGAAAGCAATCCTATTGACGCAAAGCCTATTATTCCGAAAATGAGTAATTGTTTCTTCATAGTATTAATAAATGGGAAATTCTTATTTCATCCAGTGGCGTAGTGCCTTTTGTTGATGCGAATTCGGATCTTTCATCAACTTCAAGCTGTATTTATTGTAGAAGAAGCGATTCACTTCTGGTAAAACAAATGACAGCATTCTCCCCGCTCTACGAACCGTAACCGTTTTTACATCATCATCGAAGTATGACAGCCATTTATTGAGTTCGCCATCGCAATGGTAATTATTTACCGCAACGATTTCATCTTCGAGCATTAAGCCTGCAATTTCGGCAGGACTTCCTGGGAACATTGCTTTGATGGTAAATCCATTCTCCGTTTTTTGAGCTTTGAAGCCCAATTTCCCTTCAGAATATACTGGGGACGGTGAATGTTCTAAATCTATCCCTAAATATTCGAGGCTTTCTACAATAATCGATTCGAACGGGCGCGTTCCATAAAAGTAATCGTCAAAAAACGATTGGAAGGACGTTCCTGCTACTGTCTCAACCATTTTTTGGTAATCCTCTCCACTAACGCCTTTGTTTTGAAGGGCAAAATCGAAGTATAAACGTTTCATGACTTCGTCCAAACCATATTTATCTCCTGTCTCACGACGAATCATTACATCCGTTACAAAAGCCAGAAGACAACCTTCGGTGTAAATAGACACTTTTCGCCCCGGAGCACCTGGAACATAACCATCCAACCACGTATCAAACGAAGATTCCGCCACGGAATAATGAAAACGCCCTGGATTATCAAAATGACGCTGTAACTGGTTGGTCAACTCTTTAAAGTATTGGTCTAGATTGAATACTCCACTCTTCAACAAGAATAAATCGCCCTGATAAGTCGTGACACCTTCACAGATGTAGCCCAATTCAGAGTAGTTCTCTTGCGTGAAATCGTACGGATACATGTCAATCGGACGAATCGCCTTCACATTCCATGTATGGTAAAGCTCGTGCGAACTCACACCTAACAATTCCGAGTAGTATTCTTCAAATACCGCATACGAAGGTCCGAGGTAAATGACCGTCGATTTTTGATGTTCTACACCATGATATGCTTTGTACGGAACAATCTGGTTCAAGAAATGGTATTCTTCTACGGGAAACTCCGAGAATTTTTCAATTTGCGAAATCGTGAACGCTTCAAAATCCTTCAGTAAACGATCCCAATCTGGTTTTACCTCACCATTGAACCACACATAAAACAAGGTTCCGCCAACTTCGTAGGTACGGTGTTGTAACCCTGCCGATGCAATAAATGGCGTATCCAATAACTCCTCTGTGTTCTCCACCTTCCAAACCGTT
The DNA here is from genome assembly GCA_013373595.1 of Flavobacteriales bacterium. Taxonomy (GTDB): domain Bacteria; phylum Bacteroidota; class Bacteroidia; order Flavobacteriales_D; family Crocinitomicaceae; genus UBA4466. The sequence continues at coordinate 2,143 of JABXHO010000075.1, forward strand.
CCTTCTTTCTTCATAGAAGAAGCTACTTCCCATGAATACGGGATCGTTAGGGAGATTTCTACCTCTTGGTTAAATGTTTCCTTCGTGAACACGCAGCAGTTTACGGGATTCACATAGAGTTGTGTATCATCCAAAAACGTAGATCCCGCGTTCAACTCGGCTGCGTAATAGTTGTATTCCACACGAATATTTTCCGTATGCCTAGTATCCACAGACCACTGATCCTTTGTTACTTTATTGGAAGGAATCAGTTGATTTTTATCATCAAATACTTTGAAGTTACGCACGTTTTTAGCGAAGTTGCCCAACTCGTATCGACCAGGTCTCCAGCTAGGAAGCTGAATTAGGGTTACATCTGTTTTTGATGAAAAACTTGCCGTAATATGAACATACTGTTGATTGGCATTTTCGGCGCTGAACGTAAATTTAACCATGGAAAATCGTTTTTTGTAAAGTTAACAATCCCAATTAACGAATGGTAGATGGAGCTGAAACGATTTGAACAATTAATGGTTATATTATTACATCAACTCAGAAAGATGAAACACCTTTTCCTATTTCTGTTGACACTAAACTCTTTTCTGATCTGTTCCCAACAACTGGATACGGATGTAGCTGCGCACATCTTTTACTTTGGCATCATCGAGGTCCTGAATACCCAAACTCCGAACAATGGCAAAGAATACTACCTTTGATTGAAGCACGAATAGCAGAAGGTCTGCTTGATCCCAATTTTCTCGAAATGTTCGAAACATTCAATCGAGAGCATAATTATTAAACGAATCTAGTAAGGTCGAAAACGTACAGGACAATATACATGGAAGAAGAACTTATTGATAGAACTCCACAAGAATCCTCGCGTACATTACTGTGGTCAATGCGTCTCTTTCTTGCTGCCGTTTCATTTGGGATTATTTTAGCTATGCTTCTTTTTGTGGATGGTTTAGGAATTCCTCATCGATACATCTCATCCTTACTCCCCATCCTATTTTTCCTGTGTGGCTCAAGTAGTTTAATTGGATTCATTTACGGCTTTACTGAGAGACAAAAAAATAAAAGACAAGCATTAATTGGCATCATTGGTAACGGACTACTTCTGTTAACTCTTCTAGGTATTATTGTTGCCGTATTTTATATTATATCACAAATAAGAATGATTTATTAAAAATCATTTTACTTTACCAATGAAAACGACCTGCTTTTGAATAAAGAACTTCACTATCAATATAACTCAACTGACTTCCATCAACGGATGCGTCTTCTTTTGGATAGAATTATTCAACAAGAAAATAGTAAAAATGGCAATCAACTTCTGTTTATCGTGCTTCCCGCGTTGATTGGAATCGCATTTCTTTATTTCAATGGTTCCGCCGTTGGCATTGTTATCGGTGTGATCTTTTTGATGATTGGTATCATTTATACGCTCTCCTATTTTACTCATCGTTCACAAATGAAAAAGTTTCGCTCCGGATTTATTCTCAGTAACGATGAAACGATTGAACGGTTAAATGCAGGAAGTGGGATCATTCGGTATCATTTTTCGGATGAGACGTTTTCGTATGCGGATGACGACTTTGAAATAAAAGTGAAGTGGAACTTACTTCACTCCTACATCCAAACTGATGATCACCTTTACCTTGTAATGGAAAAAGAAACTCCCATGTACTTCACCATTGGTGCTGTTGATGTTACACGATCTGATTTCGAGGAAATTTGTACGTTCGTGCAGTCAAAGCTTCAACCACATGCTTTATCCACGGTTCAACTCAAAAGTCCTCAGTTCAACGAAAACTTGATCGACAATTAATCGATATGGTTGAGCGTGAGCCGAATCGTCCAAATCGGACCTTGATTTCCATGCGATTACTGATCATTTCCGTAATCATCTACCTGTGCACCTTATTTCTTGGAATCCTTGGTGAAACAATGGGCTTCTCGAACAGTAACCGAATGAACATCGTCTATTATTCACTTCTCATTGCCTTCTCAATGAACCTCGTTGGATTCGTATTCGGTATTCTTGAACGAAGAAAAGATTACGAAAATGCGGTAAATGGAATTGTAGGAAATCTTGTTCCCATTCTTATTGTTGTCATTCTAATAACATACATGACTACTGTAATCTCTATTGGACCGATGTAGTATTCATCTCAATAAGTCAAGAAAGCTGTAACTAAGAACAAAAAAAGGCGTCACCTATGATGACGCCCATTCATTATATCATTTAAAGAAAAAGTTTTACGCGTAAAACTCTTCCTGCAATTGTGCAATCTTCGCATCTTTCAAATACGCATCGTACGGCATCATTTTGTCGATCATACCTGTTGGAGTGATTTCGATGATACGGTTAGCAACTGTATTTACCAACTCGTGGTCATGCGACGTGAATAACAATGTTCCTTGGAATTCTTTCATTCCCGTGTTCAATGCTGTAATCGATTCAAGGTCGAGGTGGTTCGTTGGTTCGTCCATGATGAGAAGGTTTGCTTTCGCCAACATCATTTTCGATAACATACAACGTACTTTTTCCCCTCCAGAAAGAACATCTGCCGTTTTCAAAGCTTCTTCTCCTGTAAACAACATACGTCCGAGGAAAGTTCTCAAGTACACTTCCTCTTTTTCTTCATCCGTTTGAGCATACTGGCGCAACCAATCGATGAGCTTCAATTTTTCTTCGAAGTACTCGTGATTTTCGTTTGGTAAGTATGCTGTGGAAATTGTTGTTCCGAATGTAAATTCACCTGCATCCGCTTTCTCATTCCCCATTAGGATTTCGAAGAACGTTGATAATGCAACCGAGTTACGTGAAATAAATGCGATTTTATCTCCTTTGTTTACAATGAATGAGACATCCTTGAAGAGAACCCCATCTTCGTTTGATGCTGCCAATCCCTCAACATTTAAGATTTGATTTCCTGCTTCACGCTCTTGGTGGAACGTAATTCCTGGGTATTTTCTACTTGAAGGTTTGATTTCCTCTAAGTCGAGGTTATCCAACATTTTTCGACGACTTGTTGCTTGCTTCGATTTCGATGCATTTGCCGAGAAACGCGCGATAAACTCCGTCAATTCTTTCTTCTTCTCCTCTGCTTTCTTGTTTTTATCCGCTCGCTGACGTAATGCCAATTGAGATGATTCGTACCAGAACGAGTAGTTTCCAGTAAACAAGTTGATTTTGCTAAAGTCGATATCACAGATGTGCGTACATACTGTATCGAGGAAGTGACGGTCGTGAGAGACAACAATCACTGTATTTTTGAAGTCTAACAAGAAATCTTCCAACCACGAAATGGTTTTTAGGTCGAGGTCGTTGGTAGGCTCATCGAGGATCAATAAGTCTGGATTTCCGAACAAGGCTTGTGCAAGCAAGACACGTACTTTCAAATCATTGGAAAGCTCTTCCATTTTCATGTAGTGCTTCGACTCATCAATCCCAAGGTTTGAAAGTAATGCTGCTGCGTCTGTTTCAGCATTCCACCCTTCGAGGTCCGCAAATTCAGCTTCCAATTCTGCTGTACGCATTCCATCTTCATCTGAAAAATCAGGTTTTGCGTAAAGCGCGTCTTTCTCTGTCATGATTTCATACAAGCGTGTATGTCCCATGATCACTGTATTGAGTACTTGAAACTCATCAAACTCGAAGTGATCCTGCTTCAGCACGGCCATTCGTTTTCCTGGCTCCAACACCACTTGACCCGTTGTTGGATCTTGTTCTCCTGTAAGGATTTTAAGGAATGTTGATTTTCCCGCTCCGTTTGCCCCGATAACTCCGTAGCAGTTACCATTGACAAATTTTGCGTTTACATCATCAAAAAGAACGCGTTTTCCGAATTGAAGAGAAAGATTGTTTACTGAAATCATTGTAAAGAAATTTGCCGCAAAGATACGGTTTTCTTAGGATTTCAGCTGTTTATCTTGAAGATATTCTTAGATGTAGCCTAGTTCCACCTTAATTTCGCATCCAATGCAATGTTCTCGAATACAAAAAGATGAATAATCCTGAAATAATCAAATTGAAAATGGGCAAGCTCATGTGAATGTTTTCGGGCGAAACATAAAGGTACATCCCCCCAAGAGCTAGCAAGGAATAAACGATATACATATGGAACCCAAGTTTCCGTCTTCTGAGCATAAAAATCACACCGAAAAGTCCAATAAAGTCAGTTAGGAATAGAATTCCCTTCGACAGGTAGAAATTGTTGTTGGTTTCCTCTATCATTCCCTCAAGTTTCTCAACAAAGGAGACCATTCCTGACATTCCCTGACCTCGCAATTGGGATTTCTGCTTTGCCATTTCTACACGCTGCACTTTTATATCTTCCTCTGATAGCGGTCCACTTATCAATCCAAAAGTATTGGATAATATCCCTACTCCTATCGAGATAAAACTCAAAATGGCCAATACCAACAATAGTGCAGGTCTCGTTTTCTGTTCCTCGTGTTCTACAAATTCTGTCATATCGCAGTTATTTCTTCGGGCAAGTTAAAAATCATTTTTCACAAACTCAACGCTTGCTGCAATCAATGGGTGCAAGTACTGATCTTCCTTTACAAACGGAACCTTCTTACGATAAGCGGCACGCAATGCTTCGAGATTCGGTGATGACTTCTCTTTTCGGAAGTCCATTGCTTGCGCTGCATTCAATAATTCAATCCCCTGAACCGAATAACAGTTTTGAATCACTCGGTACAATTTCGTTGCGGCATTGGCTCCCATACTTACGTGATCTTCCTGACCATTACTGGAATCGATGGTATCTACCGAAGCGGGCATGCACAATTGTTTATTCTGACTTACAATGGACGCCGCTGTGTATTGTGGAATCATGAAACCAGAGTTCAATCCGGGTTCTGCTACCAAAAACGCAGGCAGTCCACGTGTTCCACTAATCAATTTGTAGACACGTCGCTCTGAAATGCTCGCCATCTCAGCCAAACCAATCGCTAAGAAATCCAACACCAAGGCCAAAGGTTGTCCATGGAAGTTTCCTGCTGAAACAACATCATCGTCTTCAGGGAACACCGTTGGATTGTCGGTTACTGCATTAATTTCGCGCTCCACCACCGTCGCACAATGATGAATCGTATCGAATGAAGCTCCATGAACTTGTGGAATGCATCGGAATGAATACGGATCTTGAACGTGTTCTTTATCGCGCTGAATCATCTCACTTCCAGCCAACATGCTACGCATAAATTTGGCTACGGCAATTTGTCCAACCTGATTTCGAACGACATTTACATTGTCCTGAAACGGATTCAAACGACCATCATAGGCATCCAAGGAAAGTGCTCCAATAATATTAAATTGACTCGCCAACTTCTTTCCATTCCCTACCGCATACGTTGCATACGCGCTCATAAACTGCGTTCCATTCAACAAGGCCAATCCTTCTTTCGAACGCAATACAATCGGTTCTAAATCGAATTTTTTAAGGATTTCCTCTCCTGAAAAACGCTCACCGTTGTACACTACTTCTCCTTCTCCGAGAAGCGGCAACGACATGTGCGCCAAAGGTGCTAAATCACCCGAAGCACCGAGACTTCCTTGTTGGTAGACAACAGGGAGAATATTTTCATTGTAGAAAAAGATTAAGCGATTGATGGTATCCAACTGAACACCAGAATGTCCGTGAGCCAATCCGAGTACTTTGAGAAGCAACATACGCTTCACAATCTCCTCAGGAACTTCCTCTCCTGCTCCACACGCATGGGAAATCACCAAGTTTCGTTGCAGTGTACTTAAATCTTCAGGAGAGATTGCTGTATTACAGAGCGAACCAAATCCCGTGTTGATTCCATAAATCAACTGATCGGCATTGGCAACTTTCTCATCCAAGAATTCGCGACACGTTTGCACCGCTTTCTGAGCTACTTCGCCCAATTCAATCTTTTTTCCACTTGTGAAAAGCGATTCAAACTCGCCGAGTGGCATCCATTTATTATCTATTGTATGCATTTCTTTCTACTTGAGTAATTGAATCAATCCTAATACGTTTACCGAAGATTGCTCTCCAGTATCCATGTTCTTTAGCTTGATGAAACCTTCTTCAATTTCATTCGCTCCCAACATCGCAACGTTTTTCACGCCACGCGCATTGGCATATTTCATTTGCTTTTGGATCTTAGCAGAAGTTGGGTATACTTCTGAAGAAATTCCTGCTTCTCGCAACATTTTCACGGCTTTCAAACAATGCGCCTGCTCCATGTCTCCAAAATTGACGAATAGCACATCCAAACGGCTGTCGACACTTGGCGGGAAAAGATTCAATTCTTCCAAAACATCGTAAATGCGATCCGCTCCGAAAGAAATTCCTACTCCAGATACGCCATTCATTCCAAACACGCCAGTTAGGTCATCATAGCGACCACCACCGCAGATACTTCCGATATTCACGCCGTTGGCTTTCACTTCAAAAATGGCTCCTGTGTAGTAATTCAACCCACGTGCAAGTGTTACATCAAACTCTACTCGATCAGCGTTCATTCCTAAATCATTCGCATGCTTCAATACATATTCCAGTTCCTCAATTCCCTTGAGACCGACTTCGCTATTCTTCAGGTACGATTTCATCTGATCCAAACGTTGCTCAGTGGTTCCTGCCACACCAAACAAAGGCATGATTTTCTCCAATGCATCTTCGGAAATTTCCTTCGCCTGCAATTCTTTGATCACGCCGTCTACGCCAATTTTATCCAGTTTATCGATGGCAACGGTAATCGCGATGATTTTATCCGCTTCACCACACACCTCTGCAATTCCCGAAAGAATTTTACGGTTATTGATTTTAATCGTGAAATCTGGAATTTTCAAGTTTGAAAGTACTTCATCAAACAGCAAGACGAAATCCACTTCGTACAGCAAGGAATCGCTTCCTACGACATCCACATCGCATTGATAAAATTCTTGGTATCGCCCTTTTTGCGGACGGTCGGCTCTCCAAACAGGTTGAATCTGGTAACGTTTGAATGGAAAAGCTAATTCATTTTGGTGCTGCACCACAAATCGCGCAAAAGGCACAGTAAGATCGTATCGAAGTGCTTTTTCTGCTAAAGAATTGGAGAATCGTGCCAAATTCCCTTCTTTCAAGGCTTCGAGATCGGCTTTTCGCACCTTATCTCCTGAATTCAAAATCTTGAAAATCAATCGGTCTCCTTCATCACCATACTTCCCCATCAAAGTCGATGAAAGTTCAAATGATGGAGTTTCGATTGGAGAGAATCCGTAGGTCTCGAACGAACTACGAATGGTATCGAAAATATAGTTTCGTTTTGCTACTTCAGCAGGAAGAAAATCTCTTGTTCCTTTTGGGGTAGATGGTTTTTGCGCCATTTTGAAATTTGTTTGGCGGCAAAGTTAATAAATTGCTCGGGTTGTTGGAATATTGGGTTGTTGGATTAGTCGATTTTCCAATTCCTGAGAACTGAGTTACTCAAAGTCTGATTACAAACTTTCCTTGCCCAACCAGCGAAGAACGTTTCCATGCCAAATATTATCCGCTTCTTGTTGATTGAGGATATCCACTTCTACTGCAAAATCAATCACACGACCTGGGTACGAATTTCGAACGCCTTCCATTTCTCCGAGAGGGTACGGATCGTCGAGTCCAGCCACAATTTGATTCGATCCTACACGCGTTTTCAATAACTGTAAAGTATATGAATCATGAACGAGTGTATCGAAAAAGATGTTTGGGTGTCCAAGTGAGCAGCGCGGATCTTGGCTTCCTTCAAATAAATCGGGACGTCCATCAAATCCTTGAAGTCGGCGCCCGTAATTTGCCTGTCCGAGCATGCAGCCATGCGCAAAGCACGTACGAACATTCGGGAAACGATTCGCGAAATCTCTCAGCGAGAAAAAGTGTAAAGTATCGGCGGTTTGTGCCATCATCCATACAAGGTGAAAACGCCAAAATTCATCTTTGAGCTTCACCATTTTCTGTCCATCGTAGGGATGGATTTCGATCGCCAATTTATAGTGGTTTGCCAGTTCGAAAATCGGCACAACGCTTTCATCAGCAACAGACAACCACTCTCCTTCTTTATTCAAAAAATGCGAAGGCAAGCACAGTAAATTCATGTTCAACTCCGTCACACAGCGCTCAATTTCCTTTAAGGCATCTTCGATGTATAAAGGTTGAACAACAAATCCAGAGGTAAACTTATCCGGGCGACGTTCTTGCACGCTTGCATTGAAGTCATTTTGCCAACGAATGGCATCGGATGCATCTTGTTGATCCCATCCATTGCAATACACCTGAGAGAGGTTCAACATCACCGCGTGATCAATGTTGTAACGCTCCATCCAGATCAATTTTTCATCGAAGAAAAAACTCGCATCCGTGATTGGACGCGACCAACTTTCACCTTGTCGCATGAATTTTCGATCCTCATCCACCCAAAACAACTTCTTGTCTTTCATGAATTTAGGAATCTGGTGTGGTTCAGGAAGAATATGTCCGTGTCCGTTGATTTTTATTTTCCCCATTATCGGTATCGTTCGCGTGTTTTTCAAAAATAGAGAAAAGCTTGGGACAATTCTGTTAGAAGTAGTACAATCTCAAAAAAAACTAATCCCAACTCCATTTGGAATCGGGATCAGCTTCGCTAAATGTTATTTACTATCGTTTAGTTTTTCACTATTCGAACTACTTTTTGCCCTTTTATCTTGACGATATGTAAGAAATAAACACCTGATTCAGCTTGTTTCAAGTTCACTTCAGAAGTATTCAATCCATTTCCTCTTTGTATAATTCTTCCGCGTGCGTCGTGTACCTCATACGTGAACTCTCCATCTAATTCAATCGTGAAGGTTCCATTTGTTGGGTTTGGATAGACAGACACATTGGTCAATTCACTTTCGAAGAGAGACAAACAACTTTCTACTACAATTGTTTGTGTGGCGGCATTCGAACATCCATTTCCATCGGTGTAGGTGTATTCAATATCGAATTGACCTGCGCCCGCTAGACTTGGATCAAAATCACTTCCCGATACGCCCGTTCCAGAGAAGGTTCCTCCTGAAGGTGTTCCTGACAACGCAACAACCCCGCCTTCTATACATGTTGTATCGTCCGCGAGTGTAAATGCTACCGTAGGAATCGGATTTACGGAAATCGTAACGGGATTAGAAGTCGAAGAACATCCATTCGGGTGCGTGTACGTCAAATCAAATACTCCAGGTGTACTTACCACAATACTCGTTGTTGTTTCCATTGTACTCCACAACAATCCATCTGGATACGTAGTTGATAAGGTAACGGAATCTCCCTCACAAATTGATGAGGGTCCACTCAAGTTGATTACTGGCGGAACAGGGTTTTGATTCATCTGCACAGCGATAGAAGCTGGATCGGAAGAACAACCATTCGCATCAGTAAATACAACCTCGTAGGTTCCCGTAACCGAAGTTGTGATGTCTTGCGTTGTTTCTAACGTGTTCCATTCGTTTCCTGAAACGTACGACGAAGTCAACACAACAGATTGTCCAGGACAAAGAGATGTCGGTCCACTTGCCGTAATCGAAGGAGTTGCTGGAATCGGATTCACTGTCACATTGAATGGCGCTGACGTTGCAGAACACCCGTTTTCCGTCACTGTGACACCAAAAGAACCGGAAGTTGTTACGGTAATGGTTTGTGTTGTTTCACCGGTAGACCATACATTCCCACTCGTTGCAGAGGATGTCAATTGAACAAATCCACCATCACAGAAAACAGTTAAACCATTTGCGGAAATTGTTGGTGTCGTAGGTGCTGAAGGATCGCTCAATGAAACACTTTCCTGAGCAGAAGAGCAGCCATTTCCGTCGGTAAACACCACATTGTAGAATCCTGCCGTAAATCCTGTTCCAGCATGAGGTAAGGTAACGTTTGAGAATGTCCCCGTTGATGATCCTGTCCATGAAATATCTCCCGTTCCTGATCCTGTGATTTCAATACTTCCTGATGCAGAACCACAAGTAGTTGGGTCGCTGACCGTTCCCAAAGCAATTGTTGGGTTCGGGTTGACCACAATATCTGTTGGAGCTGAAGTTGATTGACATCCGTTTCCGTCTGTGTATGTAACCGTGTAGCTTCCTGATGTGGAAACCGTAATGGCATCAGTGGTCTCAGTTGTTGACCAGTTATTTCCTCCTGCTTGTGAAGAAGTCAAGGTAACTGAGTTGCCCTCGCAAAACGTTGTGGCTCCACTACTCGAAATTGTTGGAGCTGCAGGCAGAGAATTGATGGTTACCGTTTGCGATGTTGTTTGCGCACCACCATTGATGTCCAAGGTAACTGTTTTCACTCCTCCTGAAGTATACGTCACAGTATGCGGCCCCGCTCCCACTGCCGTAGCAGGAGAAGCTCCTGTACCGAAGTCCCACAACCAATCCGTTGCGCCTTGCGAAGCATCTGAGAATGTTACCGTCTCCGTGGCACAGAAATTTGTTCCGCTCCACGTGAAGTCTGCATAATCTGGAAGTGTTACACAGAAATTGTGAACTTCCTGACTTCCGAAATTGGCTTGCACCATTTGTACTAAAGTATCATTTGACTCAGAGATTACGTAGTAATCACCGTCGACGCCACACGAACTATAAAGCGATCCTGCCATTCCATCTCCATAGGAATCATTAATCACAAAATTGTAGCAGCCTGCCGATAGACACACTGAGTCTGCATTCAACATTGTTTCGTTTCCATTACTGTATGGTCCACCCGATAACTGAGGTTCGCCACTCGTATTCAAAATTTCCCAAGTCGTTTCAGATCCCCAACAATCCTCAAATAGCTGCGTGTATACTTGAACTCCATTGGCAATTCCGTTGTAGTTTACGAGAACTGAATCATTTTCGGCGTTTACATCCGTCAGTCCGTTTGGCATTGAAGTCCATGCTTTGAACTCATTTGGTCCAGCGGCTGTTACAGAAGGTAATGTGATATTAATGGAATTCCAAGAAGGAAGATTTCCTGTCCAGTTCAAGGTAGAAACAGTCCCCGTTCCCACTTGATAATGAATATCTACCTGCGTTAGTGCGTTCGTTCCATAATTTCGCAACACCACTTCTGGCACAAAAGATTCACCACAAAACGAACCTCTTGGATGAACAATATCAGCAACACCCGCATCATCAGCGAGAACAGCAATCGAGTAGGATGCAGATTCCCAAACGCCACGTCCGTAAGTTCCCGCTCTAATCATTCCACTTGCTTCGTTGATTTCCAAGTCATTTACGATAACGTTGGGCAAATTGATCATAAACGGAATAAAATCACCGAGAGCATCATCGCAATAATACACCCCGATATCCATTCCAACATACAAAGCATTTGATATAGCTGAAGCCGATTCAAACTTAACAATGTTACACGGTAGGTTCGGCAAGGTTCCCGAAACATTCGACCACGTTGAACCTCCATCGGCGGTGTATGCGACTTTCACACCGTCGGTAAACCCACCAATTGAAACCCACACACGCAAAGAATCTGTTGGATCTACTTCAATTGACGTAATGATATTTCCACTCAAAATTCCCGTGAGGTTGTTGGTTACTTCCGTAAATGTTGAACCGTTATTTAGGGTTCGGTAAATCTGTTCATCCGTAGCGACGTAGATCACATTTGAGTTACCATCGTAAAACTCAATACTTCTCAGCAACTCGGGGAAGTTATAGGTTGACAACTGATTCCATCCACCATTGTACTCGTGCAAATCGTTGTATCCTGCCACAATTCGGTTGGCATTCGGATCAAATTGCATAGGCGTCACCCATCTTCCTGATTCCGGTCGCCCCAAGCCCTGACTTGAATTCCCTCCATTCGTTGAGCGGTATAAATTTCCATTTTGAATCATTCCGTAAACAAGATTCGAGTTGGTTGGACTAATGGCCGCTTCCATTCCATCTGCTCCGTAGTAAACTTTCCATGTGGAGTTATTGTACACATACCCTCCATTGTCTTGCAGTCCACCAGCAATGGTTGTTACATCGTTTTTCGAACCACCAATGCGATAAAATTGACTGATTTGGATTCCATCCGTTAAATCGGTGAAAGACGATCCTTCATTTGTTGAGCGATAAATCCCACCATCGGAGCCACAGTAAATCTTGTTTCCATATCCACGAAGGAAATGGATATCAGCATGTGTGTATGCCGCTCCACTTGGATTGCTCCAACTATTCAAGCCTGTGAAACTCATTCCTCCATTTGTTGACCTCCATACATTCAACACGCCTGTAAAAATGACTTCAGCATTGGTTGCCGAAGCACCAATTGCCATATCGTACCACGATTGTGAGGAACCATCGAAGACATCCGTTGTTGTATTTCTTGGAGAAAATGAAACACCGCTATTTGCAGAACGGTACACTCCACCGTAATCGCCTGATCCATCAGCGCGTAGCAAGTACACATACGCATTGTTTGCAGGAGTTACTGCTAATGCGATTCGACTACTACCTGTTGGAAATCCTGTTGCTAGCGTCCATGTGGCGCCGCTATTTGTTGAATACCGCACTTCATCCGAAGTTGCTGCATAAATCGTCGATGCTAATCCCGGTTTCAATTCCAAATCACGGTACGATCCCGACAGAATTTCGGTCCAATTGGCTCCACCATCTGTTGTTTTGAACACACCACCATTGGATGCCACGTAGGCTACATCTTCATCCGTTGGATCAACAACAATATCTTTGAGGTTTCCAGCAACATTTCCAACTTCTGCCCACGTTAATCCTCCATCGGTAGATTTGAGCACTCCGATGCTGTAGGTATCTCCTCCATCGGCATCACCCGTAGCGAGGTATATAACGTTACTATTTGCTGCCGAAATTGCGATAGACGACACACCCATTACTGCTAACTCGTCTCCGAGTGGTGTCCAAGTTGTACCCGAATCGATTGATTTCCAAACTCCACCAGCAGGCGCACCCACGTAAATGATGTTCGAGTTGTTCGGGTCTTCCATGATAAAATTCACCCGACCAAGCCCAGGACTCCATGAATCTGTATTGTTGTAGGTAAATGGTCCCATTGGTGACCAGTTTCCAGCGTTTTGCAAACTTTTCGCTTGCCCATTCGCGGACATGTATTGTTTGTATTCATCGAAAGACGCTTTAAAATCAGGGAACGATCCATCGGGTAACAATCGCGTTTCCCAAAATGCTTTCCAACGCTGGTATTGCTTCCAACCTTTTCCTTTGACATATTCCTTTCCCTCCCATTCGAGATCAAAGGCTTGTTTAATTTGATTAAAGTTGGCGTCTTCTTTGAGCATTTCGTCCACCCAAGGAGTTTGAGCAGAAACATTTGTTGAGAACAGTAATCCAATGACTAGGGCCACGGACACTTTCAACGTACGAACCGACATCTGTCGGATTGGAGACAGTACATTTTCCATAAGTATAGCATAGTTTGAATTCCTTAATTTAGGAAAATACGCTACCACTGAGCGGAAAATGGATGACCAAGTTCTTTGGAAAATAGGAATCCCAACAGAACTATCACGTTACGAATGATTTACGAAGTAAACTTATTTCGAGAAGAGTGAATCCACAAAGTGCTTACGGTTGAACAACTGGAGATCGTTCATTCCTTCACCAACACCAATGTAGCGCACGGGGATTTTCATTTGATCAGAAATACCAATAACTACTCCACCTTTAGCGGTACCATCCAGCTTTGTAATAGCCAAAGCCGTGATATCCGTAGCAGCCGCAAATTGCTTTGCTTGTTCGTAGGCATTTTGTCCTGTTGATCCATCTAAAACGAGCAATACTTCATGCGGAGCGTCGGGAACAACTTTACTCATCACACGCTTGATTTTTGTAAGCTCATTCATCAAGTTGACTTTGTTATGAAGTCGACCTGCTGTATCGATAATTGCGACATCTGCTCCTTGTGCTTTTGCCGATTGAAGCGTATCAAATGCCACAGATGCTGGATCTGCATTCATTCCTTGCTCCACGATTGGAACTCCAACGCGTTCGGACCAAATAATCAATTGATCTACGGCAGCAGCACGAAATGTATCCGCAGCCCCCAAAACAACATTGTTCCCAGCTTCTTTGAACTGGTGTGCCAGTTTACCGATTGTCGTCGTTTTTCCTACTCCGTTCACACCAACCACCATGATCACATGAGGACCATCAGCGTGTTTAGGAATTTCGTAGTTTTCCGTATTGGTTGCGTTGTTTTCTTCGAGGAGATTGGTAATTTCTTCCTTCAGAATGACGTCGAGTTCCTCTACGTTCATAAACTTGTCGCGTGCCACTCTTTCCTCGATCTTTTCGATGATTTTAAGCGTGGTATTTACCCCGACATCTGACGTAATGAGCGTTTCCTCCAAACTGTCAAGAACTTCTGCATCTACGCGAGATTTCCCAGCGACAGTACGTGCTAATTTACCAAAGAAACTCTGCTTTGTTTTCTCCAACCCTTTATCGAGTTGTTCTTTTTTATCCTTTGAGAAGAAACTAAAAACTCCCATATCTTACCTGAATTCAATTATTCAATTGCTTGCAGCACATTTGGCTTTGCAAGGTTCAAAAATAACAAAAGCCTCCGTCATAACGATGGAAGCTTTGAAAATACAATTACACGAAAGTGATTAGTTCTTATCGAACCACTCTTTCACTTTATCGTTGTGTACAATTTCCGATTTGAAGCCATACCCGCCAGTCTTATCAGACTTAGACATTTTGATGACTTTCGTATGCTCTTTTCCTCCTCCTTTTTGTAAGGATGCTACTACTTTCTTTGCCATGTCTTACTTAATTTCTTTATGAACAGTCATACGCTTCAAGATCGGGTTGAATTTTTTCAACTCCATACGATCTGGCGTGTTTTTTCTGTTTTTAGTCGTGATGTAACGAGAAGTTCCTGGCATCCCAGAATCTTTGTGCTCTGTGCACTCCAAAATAACTTGAACTCTATTTCCTTTCTTTGCCATTTTCTTTGTGTTTAGAATCTACTAATTGGTAGAACTATTTGAGGTATCCTTTCTCACGAGCTTCCTTAACGCAAGCTGAAATTCCTTTCTTGTTGATATTTCGCAATGCAGCTGCAGAAATCTTCAACGTGATATATTCATTTTCTTCAGGAAGGAAAAATTTCTTTGTAAACAAGTTCGGGTAGAACTTTCTCTTCGTTTTACGTTGAGAGTGAGACACATTGTTACCCACCATTACTGATTTTCCTGTTAATTGACAAACTCGTGACATCTTTGTATTTTTTTAATCCTATTACTAAAAGGGGTGCAAAGAAACCAATTTATTCTGAATTCAACAAGAATTCTTAGACTTTTTTGCGGTTTTTTTTCAATCTCTTTTTTCGGTGTTTCAAAAGGTAGACCTTCAATTTTAGAGAATAACCAATTTAACTCCTGAAAGAACGGTCTCATCGCTAGAAATCGAAACGAAATACACTCCTGATTTCAGTTCTGGAAGCACTAGCAAGTTCTTCGCTTGGGGAAGTTCCACATCTAGCAATTTTTCTCCAGTTGAAGAATACAATTCAAGTCGTGCAGTTGAAGTTAGTAGCTCATCCCACTCAATCGTTAATTGCGCACCTTCTGGAAGAGGATTTGGGTGAATTGAAATTGAAGACACGTCATTCTTCTGCACTCCGAGGTTGGTTAAGTTATATACACTCGAAGTTGATTCACAACCATTCGTATTTGTAACTGTTACTGTGTACTGTCCATTCCCCGTCATTACTGGGTCGAGAGTTTGGGATGTTGCACCACTAATCGGACTCCCATTAAAGTTCCATTGATACGTAGTAAATGTCCCTGTTGACAGATCTGTCCCACTGAAACTTACTGTTGGGTTTGGTAGTGGGTTGACAACCACATCTTGCTCTAATACCACAGAACAACCTGCGAGTGAACTCAAGACCGTCACCGAATACGTATCACTCGTATTTACCGTAATTGAAGAACTCAATGATCCTGTTGACCACACATAATTATCTCCATCTGTCACAGATAATGTCACATCTTCACCCTCGCAAAATGTGGTAGGTCCGTCTGCCGAAAGCGCTGCTGGAGACAAGCAGTAGCTCGCTGAGCCTTCACATCCCCAGTTATTCTGCACGTTCACCTCATACAAGCCATAACCTTCGATGGGCGTATGTGTGTTATTTGTTGCTCCCGCGATATCCACACCATTAAAGCTCCATTGATAGTTAGTGAACGATCCTACCTCTAAACTTCCAGAATTGAAGTCAATGGAAGGAGTTGGATTTGGACTCGAAATTACATTTGCCGACAGATTTCCACGACATCCATTCACGTCCTCGAAAATGACCGAATAATTTCCTCCTGACGTCACAACAATCGAATCGTTTGTACTTCCATTTGACCAAGAGTGATTCACTCCGTCGATAACATCAAGAACAATAGGTGTTCCTCCGCAAACTGCAAATGGGGATGAAGTCGTAAACTGCGAACTTGAAACGCAGAAAGACTCTTCATACGCACCGAGATCAACAATGCTATTATGAATTCGTGGACCTCCAGCCAAATCGGACGTCCCAGATGCATTCGCATTTAAACCTGCATCAATTCCTTCTGAGAGTATTCCCAATTGGTAATTCACCCCCACCGTATCAAACGGTGCACTTAGTGCGTTTCCTGGTAATACAAATTGTGGATCAACAAGTAAGACATTAGACCCCGTAGCATTGTTTGTTGAAGCCTGTGTTATGTTGTAGGAAAAGTTTAACCCCGTACTCAGCACTTGATTGGTACTGATATTTCCATAAATAATGGAATTGGTTACAGTCGCTTCGTCGTTCAAAGCTACCGCTGAATTAGTCGATGATCCTGAGCTATTGTCTTGTTTATTATGCGCTATTGTGCAGTTCCTAATTGAGTGCGCCGATGTATTTGAAAATGTAGAAGTTGTTATTGTTCCTGTCGCATTGGTATAGTTTCCAACAACGAGACTATTGCTTAAATGAAGTGTTCCAACATCTGCTACTCGAATGGCGCTTCCAGAAGTTTGTGAAATGTTTCCTGCGAAAACACTATTTGAAATACTCACAGTGGCTCCATAAATGAATATCGCTCCTCCGTAGGTATCGCTCTGATTCGATTTAAAGTAACACCCTGAAATATTTACCGTTCCTGAATACAAACGCAATGCTCCTCCACCGTATGTATTTCCAATATTTCCATCAAAAACACAATCTTCCAATGTTAGGATTCCTGATACAGAATGATTGATCGCGCCACCACCTTCTTCTGCATAATTTCCAATGAACTTACAATTGGCAATTGTCGGACTGGAACCGACAACCTTTGCACCTCCACCATAAGCAGACACAGTGCTGTTATTATAGGCTCCTGTAATCGTAAATCCGTCAAGTCTGGTCTGATTTGCGACATTATTAAAGTAGACGATGATAATACTGTTGTCGAAAGCCGCTCCAGAACCGATTTCACCACTAAGAATGGTTGTGTTGGTCTCCACATCACGCTGACTCAACAAGGTCTCTCCCCCAGCGAAACCACCGTAGACCTGCGTACCATTCTTGATCGTAAAGTAGACATTTTGCGTCGTTCCTGATGTTGGCTTGTAGGTTCCTTGAGCAACCCAAATTTCATCACCAAACGAAGACAGTCCAATTGCATCTTGTAAATCAACGAAAGCATTGGTCCAATCAGTTCCGTCATTCGCTCCCGTCGCGTTTTGATCAACGTAAATGGTCGCTGAAAATGAAATGCTAGAAAAGGTTAGGCTTATTAGCGTAAATAGTAGGTGTTTCATTACTCTGTTTTTAGTTATATAAAGGTTACTAAGAAATTGGGTTTAGTGGTCAATTTCTTCTTTTTTTCGAATGTTCATCACTTCACATCTCAAAAGGTTCAAGGCAGTTTGAACCGTCCGAAGAATATTTCTTTCGCGATTATCTCCGAATAAAAATTTCTTTGCAAAGGTACCATTTGGTCCGGAAATTCCAATCCAAACTGTGCCAACTGGTTTTTCAGGCATTCCTCCACCCGGTCCAGCAATTCCTGATGCTGCGATGCAATAATCTACATCTAATGCTTTTCTTCCTCCTTCCGCCATTTGGCGAACAACCGTTTCACTAACGGCTCCTTGCGTTTCGATATCTTCCATGTTGACACCTACCAATTTGGATTTCAAGTCGTAGGAATAGGTCACCATGCTTCCCATAAAGTAGGCAGAAGATCCTGGAACAGAAACTAAATCAGCAGCGATTGATCCTCCTGTGCAACTTTCAACCGTTCCAACCGTTTTACCGTTTTCGATCATCCAACGTCCGATCACTTCAGAAAGACGATCATTTTCTCTTCCATACACGTATTCGGGAAGGCGCTCTTCAATTTGTCGAAAATAGCTTTCAATAATTTGTTCATTCTCTTCAGCATGTTCTGAACTCACTCTCAAACGAACTTGAGAAGACGACGGCAAATACGCCAATCCAAAACCTCTATTTCGAATATCTGTTTCGACATCTTCGATTCGCTCTGCGATATACGACTCTCCTATTCCCTGTGTTTGAAGCGTTCGATGATACAGAGACTTAATTGGAAATTTCTCCGACAACAATGGGAATGCATGCTCCATCATCAAATGTTTCATCTCGTAAGGAACTCCAGGAAGACTGATTAGGACTTTTCCTTCATGATCGAACCACATTCCAGATGCCGTTCCTAAATCGTTACGCAACACACGGGCAGACTTCGGCATTTCCGCCTGTTTAATGTTCGTATCGAGCATTTCCCTTCCGCGTGCTTCAAAATAACCGCGCACACGAGCCAAAACCTCTTCATTGAGAACAAGCTCCGTATTGAAATACTCGCACAAAGTATACTTCGTGATATCGTCTTTTGTAGGACCCAATCCTCCCGTTACCACAATGACATCCACGCGTGAAAATGCCACATCCACTGCGTGTAGAATATCTTCTTTCGTATCTCTGATTACCGTTGTATAGTTCACGCTAGCACCGCGCTGTGCGAATTCTCTACCTAGCCATGTTGCATTGGTGTTTACTGTTTGACCGATCAACAATTCATCTCCTATGGAAATCAGTTCTACTTTCATGTGTATTTATTTTTTCGATGGAAGAAAATGCAGAAAAATTTCTGACTCTTTGTAAGCGCTTCGTTCTCGCATGTTATTGTTTTAATCAAGTTTTTGTTTCTATGATTAATCCACTTCATGCTCATTTCATTTCTTCGTGAACTTGGCAATCGACTCGATGTGTCCTGTATGCGGAAATTGATCCACCAGAGAAATCTTATCAACCTGATATCCTGCTTCAATCAAGGTATCCATATCTCTCGCCTGTGTAGAAGGATTACATGAAATGTATACGATGTACTTTGCTCCTAAATTAATCACTTTTTGTAGCGATTTTGGTGCAATTCCCGCTCGCGGAGGATCAAGGATTACCGTTTTTATCTTCCCAACGAAGTCAGGATATTCATTGAGGAACTTACCGACATCAGCTGCATAGAACTCAATCGCTTCGATTCCATTATTCTTTGCATTCCGCTTAGCATCTTCAATTGCTTCTTCCACGATATCCACACCCACGATGCGTACATCCTTCATTTTGGTGGTTAGAATTTGACCGATGGTTCCCGTTCCACAGAAAAGGTCCATAACTACATCTCCTTCTTTCAGATCACCTTCGAGGACATAATCCAATGCCTTCGTGTAGAGTTTTTCTGCTGATTTCGGGTTGGTTTGAAAGAAACTCTCCATGGAGATCTCAAAGTTTAACCCCAGTAACTGCTCTACAACAATTGGCTCACCATATAATAAGGTACAGGTACCATTTTCAATTTTGGCTCGATCCGCTACATTATCATTTATGGTATGCTGCAATCCTGCCAATCGATTTCCCAATTTTTCCTGAAGGAAAGCTGAGAATGCTTCGGCGTCAAATTTTCCGAGTTCTTCGGAAGACGTTACCAAATTGATCAACAATTGATCTTGATGAAATGATTTTCTGACAACAATGTGTCGGAAGAATCCATATTTCCCTGGAGGATGCCAAGCTGGTAATCCCGTTTTTTTGAGGAATTCACGGATTTCGATAAGAATCATTTCCCATTGTTCATCGAACATTCCGCTTGGTTTGTTCAACGACTCGACTTTCCACCACGTTCCGCGACGTTTAAATCCTAATGCAAACGCATCATCAATATCTTCTCCCGTTTCGCGATCGTGTTCGATGCACGAAAAGCTATATTCCATTTTATTTCGGTAGAAGTAGTGCTCAGGAGATGAAATAAATTCATCAAACACCACCGAAGGATCAGGTACTCCACCGATACGACGAATCACTTCCAAAGTTGAGTTCTTCTTCTCTTCCTCCTGCTTTTCGATTGGAACGTAGATATACGGCCCACCCGAAATTTCTTGAAAATCGCTTATTTCCTCAATTGGAGAACGTTCTATCACATCGATAAGCTTCGCTTCCGCAAACCGCTTTTTCTTCTTGGTGATTCTTGCTTTTGCTGTTTGTCCTGGAAAGGTATTGTCAACAAAAATGACATAATCTCCATTTTCTGTAGGAATTTTAGAAATTCCTCTCCCCCCGAACGCGTAACCTGTTATTTCAACCGTTACAACTTCTCCTCTTCTGAGTTGCATATCAAATTAATCCTTTGATGATTCCTTTGTCTGAAGCATCGATAAAACCAAGAATGGCTTTTCTTACCTCAGAGTCTGACATTTGTTCTTTCACTGCCTCAATTCCTTTCGAAACATTGGTGTTTTGAATATAGAGCAAACGATAAATGTCTTCAATCTCTTTGATGACCTCATCCGAGAAGCCTTTTCTTCTTAAACCGATTGAATTCACTCCTGCAAATCCAAGTGGTTCCCTTGCCGCTTTTACGAACGGAGGAACATCTTTTCGAATGAGTGAAGCGCCACCAATAA
>JABXHO010000115.1 GCA_013373595.1 Flavobacteriales bacterium
AATGATGGAAAGCATGATTACAAGCATTTCTCCGACACGTGCGGAAGTGAATGATGTAGCCAATGCTGTTCTCGATGGTGCTGACGCTGTAATGCTTTCTGCTGAAACATCCGTTGGAAAATTCCCTGTGGAAGTGATTCGTACCATGACCAACATTGTGAAGAAAATGGAAACACACGATGGATTGTACAACAAGGAAGAACTTCCTGAGAAGAATCAATCTCGATTTATCACTGACAGTATTTGTTTCAACGCATGCCGATTATCGCGCCGCGTAGAATCAAAAGCCATTCTCACAATGTCGTTCTCAGGTTATACGGCATACAAGATTGCCTCACAACGTCCACGTGCAGATATCTTTGTTTTCACGAGTAACCGACAAATTTTGACTCAACTTAATTTGATTTGGGGAGTGAAAGGATTCTACTACGACAAAACGGTGAGTACCGATCATACCATTGCCGACATTAAGTACCTATTGAAGAAACAAGGTGTACTAAATAGTGGAGATCTCGTTATTAATATTGCATCCATGCCAATTGAAGAGCATGGTAACTCTAACATGTTAAAGTTGAGTTACGTGGAATAATTCCCCAACAATTAATTGATAGACAGGGAATCTTGTCCTATTTTTGTTGTCATACATAAATATATAGTGTAGTATGAAAGTATTTCTAGCGTGCTTAGTCACTCTTGGAACTTTTTTGACTGAAACGACCTTTGCACAAGTACAATGTGCCGTAGATGTTCAAATTAACGAAGGAGATGCAATCACAATGTGCGAAACAAGTCCAACAACCATTTCTGGTACAAACGGGTTTGTAAATTACGCGTGGACAGGACCTGAAACTCAGGTTAGTCAGACAATCACTCCTAACTTTTCTGGACAATACGTGTTAAGCGCCCTTGACGGAACAGGTTGTGTCTCAACTGATACAATAATCGTAACCATCGTATCAATTCCGACTGAGACGATTATTTCATCCGAAGGAAATCCTATTTGCTCTGGTGCAGGAACCACGCTTAGTTTGCCGAATTCTTACACAACTTACAATTGGACGGGTGGTGTCACTACCCCAACATTTTTCGCATCTGGACCGGGAACATACGATGTTACCTATGCCGATGATAACGGATGTTCGGGTTCTTCATCCATCACACTGACTGAGGCTCAATTTACCTTAACAGGAAGCGAAAGTTCGCTGTGTACAGGTGGAGCCATTACCTTAACCGCATCTGGAGGAACTTCTTATGTATGGTCAACAGGAGAAACAAGCAGTACAATTGTCGTGAATCCTTCTAATACAACTTTGTATTCAGTTGTGATTTCATCTGGATCTTGTTCACAAACACTTTCTACCACAGTAGAACCTGGAGAACAACAAACAAGCTCCCTACCCGATACATTGTATGTGGGTGCAGGAGATGCGCAATACGTAGCAGGCCCTGAAGGATTTCAATCGTATGTTTGGTCACCGACAGATCAAATCAACAACCCGTTTGGTTCAGGCGTTACGTTTATCGGAACAACATCACAAACATTAGTCGTAGAGGCAACACATGCCGACGGATGTGTAATTACCGATAGCGTTGTCATGATCGTTGTAGATTTGACCATTCCGAATGGCTTCTCGCCAAACTCGGATGGAAAAAATGATCTATTCAGAATCCCTGAACTCGATCAATACCCTGGTGCGTTATCCGTTTGGAATCGTTGGGGTGATCTTGTACTTGATGATCCAAGCTACAAAAATACGTGGGACGGAACTTGCCAAACATCAGCATGTCTTGGCTCAGGAGACTTACCACAAGGAACCTATTTTTACCAAGTCGACGTTGAAGGCATCACCTTCACAGGATACATTACACTAAAACGATAAATATGCGCGCGAAATTAACCCTACTGATTTGTGTGCTTTCCGTTTCGATTTCATTCGGACAAAACACTCCTCGATTTTCACAATTTAACTTCGCCCAAGGCGTAAACAATCCAGCTGCACTTGCCATTGATTCAAAAATCATGGTAGACATGGTGATGCGTAGTCAATGGTTCGGTTTGGAAGGAGCTCCAACAACAGGTGCGTTGAATGCCCAGTTTGAGCTTTACCACGACATGGCAGCAGGTCTCAATGTTTCCTATGACCTTATCGGTGTTAATCATGCTACGCAAGTTTCTGGACAATACGCCTACCGCGCCTATTTTGAAAATGACAACGCCCTTATTTTTGGTGTGAGTTTAGGAATTGATCAGCGCGTGAATGACTTGCCGAGTTCAAAACTTATTGATGATTTCGATCCTGCTTTTGCGAATCGTTATTCAAAAATGCACTTCAATGCAGGTTTTGGAATGTATTATTTTTCACCGAAGTTTTACATCGGTGCGAGTATTCCTCAGTTGTTCCAAAGCATAGATAAAGGTCCTGAGTCAGGGTTCAGTCCTCCGTTGTGGCATTACTACATGACGACGGGATTCTACTTGGATGTTAACGACAACTACCGATTGAATCCAAACATTCAGGTGAAAGCAGCACTTAACACGCCTATTCAAGGAGACATTATTTTGCGCAACACCTTCATGAATACATGGAGTTTGAATGTAGGGTACCGTACGGAAAATTCCTTGATTGGTGGGTTCGACTTCCTCATTGGAGGACGTTTCAGAATGGGATATGCTATCAACTATGACTTGGGTAAATTGAGTAAAGCCCGCGGACTTTCTCACGAAATCTATGCAGGAATTGGTTTGCCGTACCACAACAGTCGTGAAAACTTTTCGCAACGAAAGTACCTGAACCGAAAAGCATCTCACAAACGCGATTTCCACAAAGGATACAAGCAACGTCGTTGGTACCGCAGATAGGCATTCGAGCGCCTATCCTCCTGAATTCGAATCAAAGAATTTAGCATATCAATAATCTTACTGTAAACTTCTTTATTTACAGAAACGAACACCGTATATTTGCATCTCAAATTTTACGTTAGTTCGTTATGAATAAATTCTCTAAAAGACACATTGGACCAAACGAGATGGAGCGCGCTGAAATGCTCTCCAAAATTGGTGTTTCATCCATCGATGAACTCGTTGACAAGACGATTCCTGCTCACATTCGTTTGAATCGTGAATTGACTATCAGCGAAGCAATGACCGAGCAAGAATACTTGAATCACATCGAAGAGCTTGCAGCTAAAAATAAGTTGTTTAAGTCCTTCATTGGAATGGGGTACTACGAAACGACTGTTCCTTCCGTGATTTTGCGTAACGTACTTGAAAATCCAGGTTGGTACACAGCATATACGCCCTACCAAGCTGAAATTTCTCAAGGAAGATTGGAAGCACTCTTGAACTTCCAAACAATGGTATTGGATTTAACAGGAATGGAAATTGCCAATGCTTCACTTCTTGATGAAGGTACTGCAGCAGCTGAAGCGATGATCATGTTCTTCAACTCTCGATCGCGTGCTCAGGTGAAAGCAGGTGTTAGCAAATTCTTTATCTCGAAACATGCATTCCCGCAAACGATTGATGTCGTAAAAGGAAAAGCAGAAAACTTGGGAATTGAATTGGTCATTGGCGAGCCAACAGAATTTGAAGGAGACGACTCATTCTTTGGTGCGATTATCCAATACCCAGACATGAATGGTCGTGTAAAAAACATCGATATTTTCATTAAACGACTCTCTGCTCACGAAATTCCCGTAGCTGTTGGAGCCGATATCCTTTCACTTGTGCTTTTGGCTTCGCCAGGTTCACTAGGTGCTGATGTTGTATTCGGAACAACACAACGTTTTGGTGTTCCAATGGGATACGGAGGACCACACGCTGCTTATTTCGCAGCAAAAGAAAGTTACAAACGTAACATGCCGGGTCGAATTATTGGTGTTTCAAAAGACGACGACGATAACATTGCTCTTCGTATGGCCTTGCAAACACGTGAACAACATATTAAGCGAGGAAAAGCAACATCAAATATTTGTACTGCACAAGCGCTACTAGCTGTAATGGCGAGTATGTATGCGGTTTACCACGGTCCTGACGGGATGAAATTCATCGCGAAACACGTTCATTCACTTGCAGCAAAAACAGCGGAAGGATTGAAGGAAATGGGTATTGAGATTGGTTCAGACGACTATTTCGATACCATTTGGGTGAAAAATGTTTCATGTTCAGCCGTTCAATCGGCAGCAGAAGAGCATGAAATGAACTTCCATTACATCGACGATTCTCAATTGACAATTAGCTTCGGAGAACCACACACGAATAAAGACGTTGAGACAATACTCTCGATTTTCGCAAGTGTACATGGGAAAGACACGGTTGAAATCACACCAGAACCTTCTTTCTCTTTGGTAAATGCGTTCCTTCGATCAGATGATATTTTGACACACGAAACATTCAATCGTTATCATTCAGAATCAAAAATGATGCGTTATTTGAAACGATTGGAAAACAAAGATCTTTCGCTTGTTCACAGCATGATTCCACTTGGATCGTGTACTATGAAATTGAATGCTGCAACAGAGTTGATTCCGATTACAAATCCACAATTCTCGAAAATGCACCCATTCTCTCCTGTAAACCAGGCTGAAGGATATCACGAGATGTTTAAAGAGTTGGAAAAAGACCTTTGTGAGTCAACAGGATTTGCAGCGATGTCGCTTCAACCGAACTCTGGAGCACAAGGAGAGTACGCAGGTTTGATGGTGATTAAAGCTTATCACGAATCGCGCGGAGATCACCAACGAAAAATCATTATCATTCCATCTTCTGCGCACGGAACCAACCCTGCATCTGCAGTAATGGCTGGATTTGAAGTGGTCGTAACAGGATGTGATGAAAATGGAAACATCGACATCGAAGAACTACGCGATAAAGCAACTGAATTAAAAGATACTTTGGCCGGATTGATGGTAACGTATCCTTCAACGCACGGAGTGTATGAAGAAGGAATTCGAGACATCACTTCAATCATTCATGACAATGGCGGACAAGTATATATGGATGGTGCGAACATGAACGCTCAAGTTGGATTAACCAATCCAGGAAACATTGGAGCTGATGTTTGTCACTTGAACTTACACAAAACATTCGCGATTCCTCACGGAGGTGGAGGACCTGGAATGGGACCAATTGGCGTAGCCGAGCATTTGGCTCCTTTCTTACCTGGATCACCACTTATTCCATCTGGTGGAGATAACGCCATTCATGCTGTTTCTTCTGCACCTTACGGAAGCGCATTGATTCTTTTGATCTCTTACGCCTACATCAAAATGTTAGGAGCGAAAGGATTGAGAGAGTCGACAGAGGCTGCGATTTTGAACGCAAACTACATTGCTGCGCAACTCGAAGGACACTACGACGTGTTGTACACAGGTAAAAATGGAACTGTTGCCCACGAAATGATTGTTGATTGCCGAAACTTCAAGAAAACGGCAGGAGTTGAAGTCGCTGATATCGCTAAGCGTTTAATTGACTACGGATTCCACGCACCAACCGTATCTTTCCCTGTAGCAGGAACATTGATGATTGAGCCAACGGAAAGTGAAGATAAAGAAGAATTGGATCGTTTTATCGAAGCAATGATCTCTATCCGTGCTGAAATCAAGGAAATCGAAAACGGTCATGCAGACAAGGAAAACAACTTGTTGAAAAATGCACCGCACACAGCTGATTGCATCATTAATCAAAACTGGAACTATCCATACTCTCCACAAGAGGCAGCATTCCCTGTTTCTTACTTGAAAGAATGGAAATACTGGGTTCCTGTTCGTCGAGTTGACAACGCATTTGGCGATCGTAACTTGATCTGCTCTTGTCCGAGTGTTGAGAGCTACGTAGAACAATAAAATTGATTCAAAGTACATACAACCCCGATTCTTCTGGAGTCGGGGTTTCTTTTTTTGGGGTACAAAAATTCACTAACTTTAAGCTATGAAAACACTTTTTGGTTTACTTCTTTGTTTCGCCACTTATCAGGCATCTGCTCAGGCATTCAGTTTTCAAGATACCACGACAACACTTGTAAAAACAACCGATCAGTCACCGGCACATTGGTACTTGGAAATTTTCAATGATGTTTCAATCGACACTACCTTGCGTTGGAAAGCCGTGTTCGATCCTTCGATGCCTGCGCAGTGGGTGATCACTTTTGATGATCAAAACAACTTTTACAACCCAGTGAACGATGGCGATAGTGCCGATTTTACCTTGTACGCGAATCCTTCATTTCCACAAAAACTGATTATTGGCGCTATTCTGAACAATACCGCAGGAACTGCTTCTGTCTATTTTGACATTTATGATCCTGCTGACCCAAGCTATGTTCAAACAATTGAGTACCGTTTCATTATTTCCATGGGAAGTGGAACTTGGGGAACAGAAGAGCTATCGGAAGAAGAAAAATGGTTCACCCAAAGCGGACGGAGCTTTTCATTTTCGGACGAATACAATTCGAATGAAGTGGTTGTGTACGAACTGAATGGAAGCCGTGTATTTTCCCAATCGATAGAGTCGAACACTTTGGAAATTCCAGAAACAATCGGAACGGGTGTTTATTTCATCACCATGAAATCCGAACATACCTTCTATTCTACCCGTGTTATTCTCTGAAAACCGATCACACAAAATCGGGAATAGTTCTCAAGAGTTTCCTTATCTTAGACTAAAGTGAAGTTGTATGCGCTACGCCTTATTTCTTTTCCTCTTTTTGAGTTGGGGAACCACCTTCTCTCAAGACCTTCATTCCTTAAAAGAACTGAAGCCGGATACGGATTTTGAAAACATTCACGTTCAAAAAATTACTGAAGATTCTTTGCAGAGCACCTTTGTTATTTGGATCAAGCAAAGCGTTTCCGAACATTATCATGCGGAGCACACAGAGAATATTGTGGTAATTGCAGGAAAAGCCACCATGACACTCGGCGACTCCACTTTTACAATTCGAGCAGGTGATCATTTGACAATCCCAAAAGGAACGCCGCATTCGGTTACGAAAGTCTTCGGACGTAAACCCTTGCAGGTACTTTCCATTCAGTCGCCCAAGTTCGATGGATCTGACAGAATTTTTACAAAAAAATAAACACGATGATTATTTCAACCACACCCACCATTCCCAATAGAGAAATCACAGAAGTGTTGGGAATTTCCCGAGGAAGCACTGTTCGCGCACGAAATGTAGGGCGCGATATTTTTGCTGGTTTCAAAAACCTCGTTGGAGGAGAAATTAACGAGTACACGAAATTACAGGCTCAATCGCGCGAGCAAGCATTACAACGTATGACCGCAGACGCTGAAAAACTCGGCGCAGATGCCATTGTAAATGTTCGCTTTACAACCAGTATGATTATGCAAGGAGCTTCAGAAATTTTGGCCTACGGGACGGCTGTAAAACTATCATAATATGAGTTCTTACGATATAGGCTATGCGATTGGAAGTATACTTCCGTTTTTATTCGTTGCAGGAGGATTTGCGCTGTTCGTTTATTTGATGATTAAACGTTCGAAGGAGCGTGAAAATGAAACTTTTGAAGATCGCGACAATTAACTGACCGCTTCTAGTGTGCGTTGAAGTTGGTGAAAATGTCGCTCGTTGTGACATAAAATGAACTCGCAGGCTTCACTGGCATTGAAGCGAACAATTGGCCCGATGGCAGAATTGAACCGAATAGAAGCCACATTTTTGAAACGCGTTTGTTCGATCCACTCGAGTAATTGGCAGAGTGAATGATCCATTTCTTTTAACAGATTATCGACTTGTGAAGTATCCAGTTGGCTTGGATCTAACATGGGTTTAAATTGCGTGGAAGTTTTCATTTTAAAGCGAATTTCACCATCGATTGGAGGAAAGCGTTTGATTAGAAAGGAAGGAATCCGTTTCGTTTTGAGCGCATCGACTTCGGTATTTATCGTTTTCAACTTTGATAGTGCGCCATCTAATCTCTCCGTGTATATTTCTTGCGCTACCATCATGTGTTTTAAAACTTCTGCTCCACACCATGCTTTTTCATTCGGGCGAATGGTGAACAGTGTGGAGTTTTTCTGCTTTAACGCTTCCAATTGATTTCTTAATAGGTTAACACGCTGAATTTGGTGGGTGGGTTTGATGTGGACTCTCATGATGCTATTGTTTTCTTTGCTGTATTGCTTACCACAAAAATCCAACTATGTCATCACGTAGCTATTGATCTACATCAAGATTTTCAAGTGTCTCCGAGTTCGCGTGAAATAGATCTCTTTCACGTATCCATTTTACTCCTTTCTCAATCGGCTAAACGTTTCAGGAGTCATGTTTAAATAGGAAGCAAGGTATTTTTGAGGAATGGTTCGCAAGAGAGGTGGACACCGCTCCATGAACAACTGGTACCGTTCCTTTGCCGAGAGTGTAATGAGTTCAACTTCTCGCTGCACTCTTCCCAGCAATAATTGCTGATGCACCAATCGTCCCCACCGATCGAACTCCGGAAATTGCTCGAATAAACCATCGTATTTTGACTTCGTCATTCGGATTAATCGCGATGGTGTAAGTGCTTCGAGAAAATAATGCGAAGGCTTTTGGAGTAGGAATGAATCGTAGACACCCGAGAAACTGCCGTCGTAAGCGAATCCAATTACTTGTTTATCTCCCTGTTGATTGAGGATATATATGGCTTGAACTCCTGAGATCACTACATAAAAATAACGTTCTACCTTCCCCGCTTCGGTTAAAAACTCCGAACGTTTGTACTCTACCTCTTCCCAATCGCGAAAGAAGTCAGGATGCGTTTCCACACTCAGGTCGATTGGACCAAACATGTTCATCGCATTGATTAGTAATTGTTCGTGCTTCATTTGAGCCACAAAATACGTGGTTTCTACCCAGAATCAAAATGAGCGAAACCTGCGTCGGCGCGTTCAATCTTGAGATCAACCAGCGATTGTCGCGTTAGCGATTGAAGAGGAAAGCTCCTGACCATTCCGATTGCAATCGGGATGTAGGGACTTGCAACGAAAAGCGCGGCCCCAGACTACTGCAGTGCATGTCTGGGGAAACGCCAAAAAAAACTAAACTTACTTTACTTCCCAATATGCGGCCACTTGCCCGAATTGGAAATGAATTGGATTGTGCCCCGGATCTTTTGTCCACAGGTACAAATTCGGATTCTTCTGGAAGAGCAAAATGGTATCGGAGCCTCCGAACATGAACTTTCCAAATTCGTCGCCTTTTTTGACTTTCTTACCTTCCATTTTTGTGTACATGTCTACACCTGATACCTGAGCCATTCCAATGGGAACAGAAGCAACCAGTCCTGCAGGTCCGCCCGTATCCACTACGAAAACTCCACGTGCTTGTTGGAACTCGTATCCTCCTTCTGAGCTATCTGGTGCATGGAACTCTCCATCCGCCCCCAACTCGACATCCAAGAATACTTTTCCCTGCACGGCTTTACATGCTTTCACTTTTCCATCTGCTGGAGAATGGAATCGGTGATAATCGAATGGGCTTAAAAAGTAGTGTACGAAGGTTCCTCCGTTAAATGCTTTAGCGAGCTCTTCATCTTGCAAAAGTTCGGCAATCGTAGTGACATTGTGCGTGTGCTTCAAATTGACGCTTGTTGGCAATCCATTGAGTCCAAGAACACGCCCTTCATCATCGATTGGATATACTTGCTCATAGGTACAATCTGCTGATGAAACAATCGCGTTGTTGTTTCCTGGCTCAGCAATTGGGCGCAGTGGCGATTGTCCTTTTTTATCGGCTCCGTTAAATTCTCTGTAGAAAAATTCGTTGAAGGTTTTCCATGATTTGGCATTGTCGCGGTAGAGCGGAAGGTTATACATTGGGTCGGCCGCAAACGACGCCAAGGCCCACATGGGTAATGATTCTTTTGTATCGAGAAAAGCTCCCCAATCCACCGCGAAATCGCG
>JABXHO010000098.1 GCA_013373595.1 Flavobacteriales bacterium
AAACGATGTTTGAAAAACTATGTTACTATGTGGTTAAACCAAAATGAACGAATACTCAAATGACATCAACAATATCTATCATACTTATCGTATTTCTAGCATTATCCTGCTTTGCATTGATCATTCTCCTACTTGGAAAACGATCAAAAGCACAAATGGCTTTGCGTGAAAAGAAAGCCGATCACACGGCGCGCGAAGTGGGCGATTTCTACAATAAACAAACGAACAACTTTCTCAAGGTTTACGGAGAGGTAATTCAAGCTTTTCGAACAACGGACGTCACAAAACTTCTCGACTATCAAATTGAAACCATTGGTTTTGAGAAAGGTCAACGCGTGCTGGATGCAGGATGTGGAGTCTGTGGACCTGCTCGTTACTTTGCCAAGCATGCAGATGTACACGTAGAAGCCATTACCATTTCCGAAGATCAGGTTGAAAAAGCGCGAAACTACATTACCGAAGAAGGTTTGGAAGGAAAGGTGAATGTTACGCACGGCGATTATCATCAGCTAGAAGAGTATTATGAATCAGATAGTTTTGATGTGGTTTATTTCCTCGAATCCTTCGGTCATGCGACCAATCACGAGCAAGTGATCAACTCGGCGTGGGGAATGCTCAAACCAGGAGGAAAACTCTACATCAAGGATTTGTTCATCAAAGAAGCCGCTGTTCCCTCCTTGGCAGATGACATTCAGCGCGAAGTAAAAAATATCAACGACGCGTATCACTACAATATTGCCGATTTGTATGAAGTCCTAAAATTCATTCGTAAAAAAGGATACATTTTGTCCAACGTGAAAACCATTGACCTTCCACTCGAAGATTTTGAAAATTTAACTATCTCGAATGATTTCCAAGACTTAACAGGAATCAATAAGATCGAGAATTTGCAGGAATACGTCTTCCCTGTTGACTTCTTTGAAATCACCTGTATCAAACCATGGAACGCATTGGAATTTGGAAATAGTCGCTATTTCTTGCAGAATTTATATTACATGCAAGTCCACAATCGAAAACAAGAAGAACTGTAATGGGAGAAATAGATTCCATATTGTCGGTTGATTCGTTGACCAAAATTTACCAGAAAGATGGCCAGGATTTGCACGCTCTGAATGATGTATCATTTGAACTCAAAAAAGGAGAAATTTTGGGTGTGATCGGACGAAACGGAGCTGGAAAAAGTACCTTATTGAAGGTCTTGAGTCAGATTACGTCTCCAAGCTCGGGTGAGATTACTTACGAGGGACAACTGACATCGATCATTGATATCGGAACAGGTTTTCATGCTGATTTATCTGGTAAAGAGAACATTTACCTCAGTGCTTTACTTCTTGGTTATTCGAAACAGGAAATCAAAAATGTATATGATGAAATTGTAGATTTTTCGGGCTTACATGACTTCATGAATATGCCTGTCAAGCATTATTCGAGCGGAATGTACTTACGTCTCGCTTTCTCGATTGCGTTTCATGCAAAAATTTCCATTTTGCTGTTGGATGAAGTGATTGCGGTGGGCGACACGGATTTTAAGCGAAAATGTTATTCGAAAATAAAAGAACTAAAATCGCGCGGAGTATCCATCATTTTAGTAAGCCATCATCTGGAATTAATTGTAGAACAATGTGATCGTTGCTTACTATTCGATGATGGAAAAGTCATTTCCGAAGGAAATCCTCTCGATGTGGTGAATGAATACTACGAAATCATAGAAAGCAATTCAGGGGCTGCCATTCGATCTGAAATTTCAATAGCCGAGAGCAGTGAAGACTTCTCTTTACTTGCACAATTTCCGATACGAACGAATCAATTTGAAATCACCAATGTGGAGGTTCAAAGCGATGATAAAAACTCCCAATTCACATCTGAATCGACATTAATTTTACGGTGGAGTATCAACAAATTCACGAATGACAATTCATTTGAAATTGGCTTAACCCTCACCAATATGAATGGTGTTCGTGTCCTACTCGACTCCTATGGTTTTCGAAAAGAGTACGAAGTAAAGCCAATGAATTCCGGTTTATATCATGTAGAGACCACAATACCTGCCGATTTGCTTAGTGCCGGTGTTTACCGAGTGGGGCTTGTAATGTGCACGAACCTTGAGCCTATCAAACAAATGGATGCTATCGCCAAATTTAGGATCTATCCCAATGAGGATATGGCACTAGGACGTGGTATGGGAAGTGTTATTCGACCAAAACTTAATTGGGAGCTTCAATTTATAGAGAAGAAAACACAAAACGATGTGCTATAGTTTGATGCATTTGTACCAATGCTGTCAGAAAAATTTCCACCAAGGTGACCTCCGCGTTTCTTTCTTTAAAAATGAAGAGACATCCGAACGGCTAATCGGCTTATTCTCGAAACTATCCAACACGTTAACAGGATCATCTGTCGGAGCGTGTTCAAATGTTTCTGTCCGAAGATGGGTATAGTGAAACATGAAATCATCCTCAGGTTCGTGTACTTCAAGCGAATCTCCAGCTTGTTTCTGAAAATAAATGGTCAGTGGTGCTTCTTTCGGAATCACCGAAAAACAAGTAGCAATTCGCTCTGTTTCCCCATGATTTGGTGGTGAACCATGAATGATATTCAAATAAAAAATAATCGCCTCACCTGCTTTCAGGCTAACAGACGTAGCTGCCTCCTCCAATTCTCCTAAAAACTCCGAATAATCAGGAAAAAGATAAGCGGAGCCGCGCACATGTCGATCAATCTTATGACTGCCTTCAACTACCCATAATCCACCTTCATGCGCAGTAATATCGTACAATGGAATCCAAACATTGATCGCGAAGTTTTCCTTTTCATCGACAACATTCCAGTCTTGATGTACTTTGAAAGGCGTTTCTCCCGAATCCTTCACGATAAAGACATTATTGAGTGTTCGAAAATCTTCAAAAACAGCTTCGCACGGTTTCTTATAGATATCTGCTAAGCGATCAGAAACTTTCTTTTTGTAATCATAGTCCTTGCACCACGTAGTCATATGAATGCCTTCAATTTTTTCAGGAGCTCCATTCGGGTGAATTTCCTTGTAATAAGAGCGTAATTCTTCCAGTTCCGTTTCATCCAAGAAAGGAACCGTCACAAATCCTTTTTCATCGATTTGATCTTGAAGTTCCTGATTTTTAAACAGCTTCTTCGGTCTCATTTTGCTCGTTTTAGAAAACTGAAAAAACCACCTCGCTTTGCCTGAGGTATTTTCGAACGTACTAATGCTGCAACCTCTGCGTCTGCCTCTTCGAAGCGATTGATTCCATCTGGCTCAGCAATCAATTGACAATTTGTTGTTGTCGCTTCTACCTCTTTCAGTTCGTTTACGACCTCAATATTGTTCAGTTCACATAACTCTTCAAACTCCTCCTTTGACATCTCAGGAAAAACGGTCTTTTCCACTTTTCCTTTTTCTCCAAAATGCGGACGATCTGTACAATTGTAAAAGAAATGGGGATAATCCATCATGTAATTGTCCTCATGGTGATACAACTCAATGGGCGCATTTTCCTCTGATCCGCGATAACACGTTTGAAACGTTGCCTCCGCTGGAAAAACACCGCAAATAACTGCAATACGCGGTTGGTTAGAAGTATTAGCCATTGAATTGTGGATAATGCGATTATCGAAACATAGCACCTCACCCGCCTTCATATAAATCGGGCGCAAGTATTTTTTGATTGTATCATTGATTTTCTTGAAAGGAAACGCAAAGGAAACACCTCGATAAGGAGAAAAGAACCACTGCGTTTTTTCAATTACAGCAAGTGCTCCGTTGTTTTCAGTGATATCATGTAAGGGAATCCACAAACTCAATGGAGAAAATTTGAATTCGTCCATCGCCGTAGTGTCTTGGTGGACATAAAACTCACTTTTCTCACCTGGTAATTTCACCACAAATGCATTGACCACATTCTTGTAGTTTTGAAAGTGCTTCTCTAGAGTTGGTTTCAAGATTTCTCCAATCTTCTCATGTACCCGTTTTCGATATTCTTTGTCTCGTGAATACATGCTGTAAAACATCCCTCCTTCTTTCACATCAAATGAATGTTCGCGATTGAACAAATCATTCAATTGTTGCAGTTGCTCTTCAGAAAGCCCTTGAAAAGTAGAGAAACCTTTGGTGTGAATTTTCTCCGCTAGCTTATCGTCTTGAAAAACGACATGCTTCACAGGTTTCCAATTAAGATAGTTCCGTTTTACTTTAATGGTCATTGGTGAGAGTTAGTTTATTTGATGCGGTAAACATTCAACTAGTAAAGCTACAAAAATGATTCTGAATTATATACCTCAATATCATGCTGGCTTTCGAATGCTCGCTTTTATTTATCTTCGGATGAAATTTGGCGAACATGTCCTTTTGGAAAAGAAAGAAGTTGAACATTGAAAATGCGCAAGGAACGTTTCAAGACGACAAGCTATTTTGTGCGATGCCTTGGGTTCATTTTCATGTTACTCAGAACGGAAATGTTACACCTTGCTGTCAAGCTCCTTGGGGAAATGAAGCCAAACTTGGCAATATCAACGAAGGATCGGTAAACGAGATCTGGAAAGGGAAACCGTTTGAGTCGTTTCGTAAACAAATGCTGAAAGGAAAACCACACTCAGCTTGTTCACGCTGCTACGAAAAAGAAGCAATGGGATGGATTAGTTTACGCGAAATCACCAACGAAAAGTATGAAAATACGATCAACGAATTGATCCGAAACAAATTTCAGTTTTCTAGCTACTCCAAACCTGTCTATTTTGACATCCGTTTTTCCAATGTCTGCAATCTGAAATGTCGAATCTGTAACTTTTCCTCTAGTTCTAGCTGGTACAACGATGATTTGGAATTGGGAAACATCAAGGAAGGAACGCCTGCCCTCACCACTTCGGTTATCGATGAAGACAAGTTTTACACCGAATTTCAAGATCAAATTGGAGCCATTCAAGAAATGTACTTCGCTGGTGGTGAACCTCTCATGATGGAACAGCATTACAAAATCTTGGATTTTCTTATCGCCTCAGGAAACACACAATGTCGCTTATTTTATAATACGAATCTATCTCGCTTAACCTTCAAAGATCACGATGTCCTTGACTATTGGAAACAATTCGACTACGTCAATTTAGCGGTTAGTCTGGATGATATTGGTCCTCGATTGGAATACCAACGTAAGAATGCGAATTGGGAGCAGATGAAACGAAATTTTAAACGCATTCAATCCGAAGTACCCAATGTGGACATCATGATTAGTCCGACCGTTAATTTTTTCAATGTACTGTCTATCGCAGAAATGCACCACTATTTGGTTCAAGAAAAGTACGTTCGTCCCGAAGATGTTGTTCCTACTTTGTTGGTTCATCCACAAGAATTCAATATTCAAGTTTTATCCGATGATTTGAAGGAAAAGGTACAGGAACGAATTGAATTGCATCTCAAATGGCTAGGAATGCAGCCATACGAAGACGAGAAAAAAATGAAATATGTCCTTCGTCAGTATTCGAATATACTCACTTATCTTCGGCATCCAGCGAATGAACAAGCTCGGCAGAATCTTCCTGAGAAGATAAAGCAATTGGATACCTTACGGAATGAAAATTTCGCATCCGTTTTTCCAGAATTATCCTCCATGCTGGATAATTAATTTACCTCTTTCGAATAAATCAATGTTCGTGGCTGTTCCCTTCGCTTTTCGGGAATAATTGACTGCGTTTCAAGGTACACGCTAACTTTTGCGAGTTCCTTCGACGTATTCGCATATACTGAAATGAAATGATCAAGGAGCACCGAGTCCACGTGGTCATTTGCTTGTTTTTCAATGATATCATATTCCATTTCCCAATATCTGGGAGAAGTATACTCAAGGTACAATGGTGCATTCGTCATTTCGATTTGTTGCCCTTTACGTGTCTCCCCTATGTACATCAGGTGCTTTGTTTCCTCCTGCACCATTGAATCGAAGGTAGGATACACCGTAAAAGGCCAACTATTCCACTTACCGAAGCCGAAAACTATACACGACACGAGCAAGGTAGCACCAATCCATTTTACCAATTTCGCATCAGCGCCCGTATGCTCCACTTCTTTTGTCTTTTCTCGAAAGAATGAGAAATCGCTCCATTTGACGAAAGACAGGTACGACCACACCAGTAGGACAAAGAAAATATGCATGAACACATACGTCCCGATATGAAATCCAATTCCGAGAACAATCGCCACTTTGCGTGTCGCTTTATTCAGAACCAAAGGGATGAAGGCCAATTCAAAAATGAGGGTGTACATACCGCTTGCTTTGAACAAAATGGGATACTGATCAATTCGAATGAAGGGCAACCATGAGTTTTTATCGCCCAAGGCAAACCACTTGTAATACATTTGATTTCGCACATTATCCGTAAGCGCCCAATCCAGTCCGTTGGTCCAAATTTTCCAAAACCCTGGAAAGAAATAAATCAATCCGATGAGTAACCAAATCAACAAAAAAGGAAGTGTGTATGCCTTACTGGAATGACGCATCGCTTTTTCCGATCGTTTTCGGAAGTACGCATCCACTGAGAAACGATCTGCGCACGGACTAAATGCCAAGATCGCTGGAAACCAAATTAAATGATGGTTGTGGTTTACTTTCCCGTATAAATTTGGAATCGCGAATAAATAGAATAAAGTCAATGTGAAAAGTAAAATCGACCATTTCGTTTTGAAACCGAAAAGTGAGGTGAAAATTGAAACAAAAAACAAGATCGACGTGATTCGAACCAAGGTTTCATTAATTGGAATCACCTTCGGATACCACCCCATAAACGGTAAACTGACCTGTGCACTTTCTGGTAAATCTAAAAATGGTTGTACCTGATCAGCGATAATCGAAGGATTCAATGCAAAACCAACCGCAAAGAATCCGAAAAACAAAATCCGAAAAATGGCCAAGTCTGCCGCTGTACGATCCGTTTCTAACACAAATTTTCTGAAATGTGGGATGCTCGCCGCAATCAAGAAAAACAGCGCGATGATTAGCGTAGCTCTTGAGAAGAAAAGTTGTCTGCTGAAACGTGTCCATTCATCCGAAGTAATAACATCAATGAGAAAATAGCCTCCAACCCAAACGATCATCGCTCCTACCAGAAAAAGTAACAATCCCTTTCCAGTTTGAAGGCTTTCGATGAATGAATTGAATCGTTTCATTGCTCCAAATTAATAAAATCCATCAATCGCAATTTGAGTGTTCTGGATTCGATTTCACGACACCAACCTCAACGCCATGCTCACCATTTTGTCACTATAACGATTCAATTTTTGGTGCGACGGCATCCACCCCAATAAGAAACGTGTGAAATCGGCCCAAGCCAGAGGGTACATTCTTCGCCATTCCGACTCTAAGGCATGAAAATCGATTTGCATTCCTCTATTCTTGACAGCTTCGCGAAGTGATTTAAAATACGATTGAAGTAATTCCTCTTCCAAAAATGCCAACTCCTCTTCACCAAGGACACTTCCTAGAAAGTAAGCGACATCTTTCATTCCGCAACCACGTCCCACGTATTGAAAATCGACTGCAGCCACTTTATTCTCCACTTCGGAAAAACAAAAATTCGCCACTTTCGCATCTCCGTGAACAAAGGTCTGAAACGAGCATGCACTCAGCACTTCATCCAATTTGGCTGCGTTATCTTTTAATTCACCCTCCGCCATTTTTTCCCATTCGTCTGGTCGTGTTGCTAGGTGCCAGTATGTTCCGTTTTCCCACAGACCGTGTGGATCTCCATTCAGAAATGTTGCATGAAAATTCGCTAGCCAATTCAGGCAAGTCGTGATTTCTGAGAGCGACAAATTGGATTTTCGAAGCGGATATCCCGAAGCATTTAAGTCTTCTAATAAGATGAATTTCTCATTTCCATCCTGCCAACTACTGAGCAGTTTCGGTACTCTGCACGTATCATCGCAGCGCTCGCTAAAGTTTTCGTACCAACTTGATTCTACTTCGTAGGATCTTAGCTTACGCTGATTGGATTTATCGGTATTCCATCCACGCGGATGATTTGCATCTGTAGGAGGTACAATGTGTTTAAGGATGACTGAACGCATTGCTCCATCCTCAAGAAAAACACGAGAAATTGAACCGTATCCGCTCCACAAGTCCTGAATTTTATTGACTTTATCAATGGACGTAGCGCCGGATTTAAGCAAAACTTTTGCTTCATGTTCTGAAACTATCATTGATCATTCGTTTTTAGTCGATTTACGAAATCCTTGTACTCCTTTCCGAATTCAGGACACTGCTTTTCAATTTCAGAAATCATTTGCTGATCTTTCAAATTTACTTTTGCGCCTAGCAAGCAAATCCCCAGGTTTACCTCGAGTTCTTGAGCTGTTTCTTCCATAAACGTACTTTCCTTCATACACGAGCATATTTTTTCGGCTTCCGCCTCGTATGCTTGAGAATTATCACAGGAAACAGTAATCAACAATAGGATAAGAAAAATAGAGATGCGCATGGTTTTACTTTTTCTCATTACTAGAATACGAAAAAATACAAGAACGCCAATACGGTGTCCCGAAAATGATTTGGAATGATTGTATCTTTGTTCCTCAATATTTTCGATATGATGCGCATCCTACTTTCCTTTTTTCTCATCGCACTGAGTCAATTCTCCTTTGCTGATGTCAACTACATTCGTGTCCTTTTCAACTCGAACGCATCTTACGAAGCCACAATTGCCTGGAATCAAATATCGGGTAATGCGCCAATTTTACTCTATGGAACGTCAAAACCGAGCGAGTTTAATTTCTCTGATTCTGCGAGAGTGATTGATTGCAATGGAGCTAAATCGATGAACACGCATTTCGTGGAGTTGAAAAATTTGAAAGCCAATCAACGCTATTACTTTTCCGTAAAAGATTCAGAAGGATATTCGCGCATTTACTACTTTTCAACGGTACCTGATGTTCCCACCGAACGACTGTCACTTATTGCTGGAGGTGATTCCCGAGACCGCTCCGAAACGAGAAGAAAGGGAAACAAGATGGTGGCAAAAGTAAAGCCACATGCCGTTCTTTTTAATGGCGATTTCACTGGATTGGATACACCAAAGCAATGGGTTGAATGGTTTGATGATTGGGAGTACAGCATAGCAGACGACGGAAGAGTGACGCCCCTGGTCGTAACGCGTGGAAACCACGAACTCAGTAACCGATCCATTCGAAATTTGTTTCATGTTCCGAACAAGCGCATTTACTACGATGTTCAATTCGGCGGAACCTTACTCAACGTTATCTCGCTCAATTCAGAAATTCAAAAGTTTGGAAGACAAAAACTATTTCTTCGTACTTCATTGAAAAAACATGCTCATTTCAACTGGCAAATTCCACAGTATCATCGACCTATTCGAGCACACGTATCTCATAAAAAAGAAATGAACACCGAATACCGCAACTTCGTCCCGTTGTTCGAAAAATACAAGAACGTTCGTTTGTGTTTGGAAAACGATTCGCATACCTGCAAAGTGACGTGGCCTATTGTCCAATCTGAAGAACTTGGTTCGGAAGAAGGATTTATTCGGAATGATTCCATTGGAATTGTCTATGCTGGTGAAGGATGTTGGGGCGCACCACTCCGCGTTGCAGACGATTCAAAATGTTGGACGCGAAATGCCGAAGCGGTGAATCAAGTCAATTGGATTTTTGTGGATCAAGCGAAAATTGAAGTCCGAACAATTCTGTACGAGAATGTAGATGAAGTCGCTGAGCTGACGGAAAGAACACGTTTTGAGATGCCCGAAGGATTATCCTTGTGGACGCCTTCCAACGGAGCTGTTGTATCCATTCCTGCCAGAAGATAATTTTCAATAAATGCACTGATTTATCAACACGGTGCTTGTATACTTTTAAATTCACGTATATTTGTATTCATGAGCGATTTTGTCGTTTCCGCACGAAAATATAGACCCCAGACCTTCGATACCGTTGTAGGACAACAGTCCATTACTTCTACCTTGAAGAATGCGATCAAAAATGATCATTTGGCGCAAGCTTTCTTGTTCTGTGGATCGCGTGGAGTTGGAAAAACATCTACTGCTCGAATTCTAGCAAAAACAATCAACTGTTTTAATCGAACGGAAGCGATTGAAGCCTGCAATGAATGCGATTCTTGCCAATCTTTCAATACAGGTTCATCGTTGAATGTTTACGAACTAGATGCCGCATCGAATAACTCGGTAGAAGACATTCGAAATCTGATTGAACAGGTTCGAATTGCACCGCAGTTGGGAGATTACAAAGTGTACATCATCGATGAGGTCCACATGCTTTCAACGGCTGCCTTTAACGCCTTTTTGAAGACACTAGAGGAACCACCAAAGCATGCCATTTTTATCTTGGCAACAACGGAAAAGCATAAAATCATTCCAACGATTTTATCGAGATGTCAGATTTTTGATTTTAACCGAATCAAAGTCAAAGACATTGCGGATCACTTGATGCGTATTGCTCAAAATGAAGGAATTGCAGCAGAAGGAGACGCATTGCACATCATCGCACAAAAAGCGGATGGAGCCTTGCGTGATGCCCTTTCAATCTTTGATCAAATTGTTACCTTCTCTGGAAATTCGGTTACGTATCAAGATGTTATCGACAACTTGAACATTCTCGATTATGATTATTATTTCAGAATTGTCGAGAGCGCCAAAAAAGAAGACATTCCAGCGGCCTTACTGCTGCTAAACGATATCATTGAAAAAGGATTTGACGGACACAACTTCATTGTTGGCTTAGCCAATCATTACCGCAACTTGTTGGTGTGTAAAGATGTGCGAACAGCGAACTTGTTGGAGGTAAGTGAATCCATTCAGCAACGATACATTGCGCAATCCAAAGAAATTGATGCACCGAACTTGCTTCGTGCACTTGGCGTATTGAGCAAAGCAGATGTTGAATACAAGTCGTCGAAAAACCAACGATTGCTCGTCGAAATGGCGTTAATGCAATTGTGTTCCATCAATCAGGAGCTTCAAAAAAAAAACTCCTGACGGACCCCGTTAAGATTATTCCATTCCCAAATCAGGATTTACGCGATAAGGCTTCGAAACCTGCCGTAGCCAAACCTTCGGCAAAAAAGCCCCTCAAAAAAGTATTTGATAAACCTGAACCAAAGGTTTTATCGGCTCCAAGTGGTAACAAACGCTACTCATCAAGCATTTCCATCAACAAAATGATGGCGCCAAAAGATGATGGCGAAGACGGTGCTTCAATTGATTTCAGTAACATGCCCATGAATGATTATCACTTCGATGATTTAAAAATGGCATGGCGACGATACGCGCATATCCTCAAAGAACAAGGTGAAAAGACATTTTACAATGCGTTGATAAAGCGTGATCCGATTCCGAAACCTGACGATGTATTTTTGATGCAAGTTGACAACCAAGTTCAAATTGACTCGATTCGTCCACGACTTTCTGAGATTTTGGGGTACTTACGAAAGGAATTACGGAACTACAACATCAACATCAAGCTTGAGATTACAAATAATCCAGATGAAGAAGTGAAGTTCCAAACAGGGAAAGATCGATTTGCAGCGTTGGCACGCAAAAACCCTAACCTTCATACCTTGAAGAAGACCTTCAATTTAGATATTGAGTTTTAAACTGTTTCTCTTTTATTTCGGAAGTAGGAATTTGACCAAAAATCAAAAAAAACAAAGAAGGTCAGCACTTTGAAAATCAGGTAGTTCATCCACCAAAATTTACGCATTTTACAACTGGATTCTCAACTGAACAGTGATATCGCTCCGTGAGCTTCCTGTAATTTCTTCCGCTCCTGTTCCGATCGAATTTCTATTTGCATAGATCGTGGTTCCGTAGCGCGCCCACAAATCAAATCGACGAAGAAATTTGTATCGAACCAATAGATAAGCTCGACTTCCTTGATAGTAATAAGCTGGTGCTGAAAAAACATACAATGCGTTGTTTTCAAAGGTATAAATTCGTGAGTCGTAGCTATCTGTATCAATTAGTGCATAGCGCATTGCGAAGCTAATCGGTAACGATTTGGGCTTATAGATTACATCTTGAGAAACAACAAATCCAGCTTCTGGTGTATTGCTTCGTCTGTTGATGGTGACGTACTCTACTCTACTTTTCAACTGAACGGCATCGGACACTTTGTACGACAGGTTCAAACGGTAATTTCGTTGTTGAACATCCTCGATTTCAGTCACCGTTCCATCGCTATCGCGACTGTTTTTGGGTCGCACTTGCTCACGGAAGCGAAAGTAAATTTCAAATCCTCTACGCGGTTTGTACGAAGGCTGAATCAACCACTCATGACCTTGTGAGGGAGCATCTACCTGATAGCGTAGCCATGGAAACTTGAACACATCTGCGTAAGCGTTCACCGTAAATGCTCGTGTAAAATTCACTTTCAATCCGGTGTAGAATCCTGATTCGTTTTGCGTTCGACTTCCTTCTGAGAAGCCATTATTGTAGAAAGTGTGATAAGCTCGTTGATAATTGCGGTAGATCATACTCATCGCAACACGACTATCGAGCGAGAACAACACTCCATGGATATTTGCCCAAGCATTTGAATGCGAAGCATACGACGTTTCACCAAAGAAGTTAAAATTTCGGAACACCCAACTGTAATCCGCGCTGAGTGAAGTTGTACTTTTTCCTCGGAAATCAAATTGATTGTACGGAAGTGTATCACGAATAAACGCTCGATCGTATCCTTGATAAGTAGCAGCAAGTCCTAACTGCAAACTTCGCTTTTGATAGCGCAAGTTCGCTCCACCGATATTTTCCCTTAATCCGTCTCTACGGGCAATCTCTGAGTTCGTACGGTGAAATCCTGTTAGATTGATGCTCGAAACAAATTCGAATTCTTGCAAAAGGGAATCAGTCAAAACCGATGCATCCACGCGCTTGCTTGAGCCAAAAAGTGTCAATGAAAAATCGCCCAAACCAAGGTCTACTGCCGCTCCACGTAGAAAGCGTGTTTCATCTACCGAAGTATATGGACGAAGTGTGTTAGCCGATCGTTTCACATTGGTTGCATCCGCTGTTTTCCCGAAAGCGTAGCCCGACCACAAATTCAAGCCTTGCCCAATTTGA
The DNA here is from genome assembly GCA_013373595.1 of Flavobacteriales bacterium. GTDB lineage: Bacteria > Bacteroidota > Bacteroidia > Flavobacteriales_D > Crocinitomicaceae > UBA4466. The sequence continues at coordinate 13,093 of JABXHO010000098.1, forward strand.
ACCTGGTAGTCTCCCAGCGCCAAGGATTTGATGTATTTTCCTCCTTTGTAGAATGCATGCGCCGAATAGAAATCGAAGCCGTTTTTCTGTGCGCCTTTGAAAAATTGCTCTCCTGGATCTTTCTCCGCCGTAACACCAACACTCAAGTTTGTGCGGTATTTAAATCGTAATCGCGTGTAGTAACGGTCTGGATTTCCATAATAATATGAGTTCGACGTTTCCTGAATCGAGTCGGGCACATCTGTGTAACCATCCTTGTGTTCTGGAATGCGTTGATAGCGCAGAAAGGCCTCAAACTTTCCATATTTGAACGCTTCTTTTAAACTTACGTGTAATTGATCCAATTTATCATCGACTTTCACAAAAGGAAGCACCAATTCAATGGTATTCAAATCCCAATACTTCAATGATTGCAATTCATAAATCGAAATAAACTTTCCATACGTGTTTCGATGTGCCATCAAATCGTTGATCTGAAGATCGGTTAATAGAAATAACTCTTGCAAATCTTCCCAATTCGCTGTATTTAGGTTGAGTGGATGATCCAATCTGAAAATCAACACTTCTGTGATATTCGTCAAATCGAGATCTTCCGTTTCCAATTGCTCAGAGATGAACTCTACGCGCTGTTGAATGATCGCATTTTTTTCGGGGTCCTGCGAGAAGACACCAAATGATAACAGAAAGCAAGCTGAAAAAAGAAGCGTCTTCATCATGGTGTTTTCTTTTCTGATTTAAACACCAAAGCAAAGTTGGGCGACCATCCTAAAATCTGATGATACGAACTTCCTACACCCAATTGCAATTGTTTCCACTCGTAACCGATACCAGCGCTTAACTCGATTGGAGCAGTTGCGAAACCTCCGCGTAGTTTAAAGTTGTCGACAATTTCGTATTCTATTCCCGTTTTGATGCGAACATCATAATCGAGGTTTTTCTCAAAATCCAACGCAACAATCACCTTATCAGAAAAAGTATAAGATGTTCCCAATCGCATCATGGTTGTGAAGCGATCATCTGCGAAATCAGCCAAGCGCGCACGACCAAGATTAAACACGCTTGCTCCTATCTTCCACTGCTCATTGATTTTCGCATAGATTCCTACTTCACCTGTAACCGTATTTGCGCTACCGTAATTCTCTGGCAATCGAAGACCCAAATAATTCAATTGAACACCTGCAAAGAACTTTTCTGATAGTTTCATGCTGTATCCAAATCCAGCTTTGGACGTTCGATACTGCTGCGAACCATACAATTGACCTCCCACGGAAATCACTCCAACTTTTAGAGGAACCGCCACCGCGAATCCCTGACTTTGCAATTCTTTCAGAAGAAATCTATTCTCATAAGAAAGTCCAGCCGTTAAGGTTGTAACATCTCCCAAAGCACCGGGATTATGGTGATATGCCCATACATCGTTGAGTGTAGAAGATGCGTTTGCCATTGCCATCGATCGTGCTCCCATGGGCGTCCATCCTTGTCCGAAGGAGAGACCGTAAGTAAGACAAAATGTAAGTAGAAGTAGTTGTTTCATAGTTTAAAGTGCGATGAGCTGTTCATCTTTACTGAATATTTTTTCGTTGGTATAATCGTCTTCTTCCACGAAATACCACGATTCTCCATCATCCACCGAGATTGCAATCAATCCCAATTCATTTGCAATCGAATTATAATCAATTTCGGTATAGCTATCGAACACGTATCGAACGTGAATCTGATTGTTCTTCTTTTCAATTTCTTTGAGTGTTCCATCTTGCAGGTAATCTCCGCCATTTCCTGTAGAAAACAACTCAAATTTCTCTCTGAACAAAGAATCTCCCTGATCTTCAAAAAAACCAACAACATTTGGATGTGTGTAAGCGACGTAAGCCATTACCTCGCCATTATTATGCGCATCGATGTAGGATGTTAGTGCCTTGTGCAACGACGCTTCTTGACTCGAACTCAAAGTACAAGAGGCAACTAGTAGCAGCATGAAACAGAAGTAACAGTATTTCATGGTCTGAAAATAGTGAAATTACCAGACCTTTTTATCAAGACAGTGGAGTTTTAACATTAACTTTTCGTTATGCAGAAAAACCAGTATTTTTATAGAAATCAATCGACCGTAAAATGAAACTAACAATCCTAGCACTCGCATCTATTTTATCCTTTTCTCTTTTCGCGCAGCAGACGAATGAAACTATCACTATTGGTACAGACAACCGATCCTACATCAAATATCTTCCAACAGGTTTTGATCAAAATACAGAATCGCTGCCTGTGGTTTTTATTCTGCATGGATTAGGAGATGTTGCCTCAAATATGGCGGGAGTAGGAACAAATGACATTGCAGATACCGCACGTTTCATTGCTATTTACCCTCAGGGAGTACAAAACAGTTACGGTTCGAACGCTTGGAACAACGGAACTTTACTTTCCTCAACGGTGGATGATGTTGCCTTTATTGATGCCTTGATTACCGAAATGATTTTAAGTCATAATGCAAATCCTTCTCGCATCTACGTAACAGGTTTCTCGATGGGAGGAATCATGTCTTACCACCTTGCATGTAATTTGAATGATCGAATTGCTGCCATTGCTTCAATGTCTGGAACGATGTCAACTAGTGACATTTCCAGTTGTGTTCCTGCGTACCAAACTCCAGTAATGCACTTACATGGAACAATCGACGGAACAGTTCCTTATGATTCTGGAGCACTTCCTTCGTTATCACTTGTACCTGAAACAATGGCATTTTGGGAGGGAGTTCATACCTGTGGATCTACACCCGACTCAACACAAATTCCGAATACAGCGAATGATGGACTTACAGTCGACCGTTTTGTATGGACAGGATGCACACCCAATGAAAGTTTGGAGTTGTGGCGCATCAATGGAGGTGATCACATTTACTTTTATGAACCCGTGAATGATTTTACGGAAGCTAATGAAATTTGGAAGTTCTTCTACAAATGGACGCATCCAAATCCATCTGCGGTTTCTGTTAATGAAAATGATGCGAACATTCAATTGCATTTATTCCCGAACCCTTCAAAAGAGTTGATCACGGTTACATCTTCCCATTCTACACCTATTTCAATTATCGATGTGAATGGAAAAGTGTGTCTTTCGACAAAGGTAAACGCTGGAAAAACAACAATTGACGTCTCTGAATTGGAGCAAGGAGTTTATCTCGTTCAATCTCCAACGGGTTATGCAGAACGTTTAGTGATCCAATAAGCCTTCGTATTCTTCTTTTGAGCTTTCCAGAAAGCCATTCGCGAGGTTCAACATATCTTGAATGCGCACCATTTCTGGATATTTTTCGGCAGTGAAAGCATAGCTTATTTTTCGAGACCCCAGTAATTGGATTTCCTCGAAGTGACGATCGTTGTTGATCTTGTAAAATGCCTTTTCATTGAACAATTTCCTGTATTGAGGAAAGTCCCTACCTTTGTCATTCATAATTCAAATGTACCCAATGTTTGCGAATCCGACACACGAAACTGCGCACGAGCTCTTAAAAGAAGGGAAAGTGATTGAAGCGATTGAAGCGTACACCAAGGCGATCGAAATTACGCCCAATCATCCGGACATCTATTCGGATCGAGGTGTTGCTCACTTGCACAACATGGATAAGCAGCAATGTTTCGCTGATCTTCAGAAAGCAATCGACCTTCAACCCGACTACGGATACCGTTATGCAGCGATGGCGTTTGCCAAAAATAACTTTGGAGATCTCGACGGAGCGGTTGTAGATTACACAAAGGCTGTAGAACTCGATCCAACTGACGCAGTTGCTCAAAACAACTTGGGACTTCTCCTCGAACAACAAGGATACAAGAAGGCAGCAGAAGAGCGATTTGCACGAGCGGATGAACTTTCTAAACAAGAAGATCACTTGTTAGATGTCATCGACGATCTTGACAACACAGATACGGACACTAAGAAGGATGCATCCACTGCAACAGTTGAAGAGAGTGATGCTGTTGCGGATCAAGAAGAAACACAAAACAGTAGCAATTCAGAAGAATTCAAGAAGATTTTTACCCAGAAATCACAGTTCAAAGAATTCATTCGCTTTGTTAAAAACGGATTCAAAATCAAATGACGAAAAAAGAAAAATGCGAGTACATCGTTGAGGAATTAGAACGCTTGTATCCCGAGACGCCCATTCCTTTGGACCACACCGATGCGTATACTTTATTGATTGCAGTATTGCTTTCAGCACAGTGCACGGACAAACGCGTCAATGAAATTACGCCACTTTTGTTCAAGCGCGCCAACAACCCATTCGACATGGTGAAATTGAGCGTGGATGAAATTCGAGAAATCATTCGTCCTTGTGGCCTTTCTCCAAGGAAGTCTCAAGCTATCTTCACGCTTTCTGAAATGTTGATTGACAAGTACGGAGGTGAAGTTCCTGAGTCGTTCGAAGCCTTGGAAGAATTACCTGGCGTTGGACACAAAACGGCTTCTGTTGTCATGTCGCAAGCATTTGGAGTTCCTGCATTCCCAGTTGACACGCACATTCATCGACTGTTAACCCGATGGGGAATTACCAGTGGAAAGAACGTCAATCAAACAGAAAAGGACGCGAAACGACTCTTTCCGAAAGAACTTTGGAATAAATTGCACTTGCAGATTATTTTCTACGGACGTGAATACTCTCCCGCACGATCACCTAAGCAGGATAAAGATTACATCACGGCGAAAATCGGTACAAAAAAGGCACTAGCCGAACTCAAATAAGCGAGATCGATGAGAATTGTTGGGCTAGATATTCTGCGAAGCGTCGCAATTCTCTTGGTATTGTTCCGACACAGCCAGTTATTCAATTGTCCGCTCTTTGATTTCGGTTGGCTGGGTGTTGATCTATTCTTTGTATTGAGTGGATTTCTTGTGTCAGGGCTAATTTTCAGTGAGTACAAAAAACGAAACAAGTTAAACACGAAGCGCTTTCTACTGCGTAGAGGTTTCAAAATTTATCCAGCGTTTTACATTTTTCTGGCTGGCTCTATTCTCATCGAACATTATCGCGATGGATTTGTCCCGACGCTTCCCGATTTACTCGGAGAAATATTCTACATGCAGAGTTATCTTTCTCACATTTGGACACACACATGGTCGCTTGCGGTGGAGGAACATTTTTACCTCGCCATTGCACTGTTGAGTTTCATTGCATACAAAACAAAAAGTCTCGACAAACAGAAATTGGTCATACCCGTATTGATTTCTTTGATCGTTCTCAGCTTCTGCATGCGACTCTACGTTTCTTATCCACATCGAAATGAACCTTTCTTTTCGTTTATGGCGACGCATTTACGCTCAGACGGAATTCTCATCGGAATCTTGATTGGATACCTGTATCATTTCACAAGCTTCTTCCAGTTCTTCGTTAAGTGGAGATGGGTATTCCTGTTGATTTCTGCCATTCTCATGGCGCCAGGCTTCATGTATCCGGGAGGAAGTTATACCATGAACACACTTGGACTTTCAACGGTAAATCTCGGGTTCGGATTGCTTACATTGTTTTCGCTCACGAACCTACGTCTCCCAACACAAGCGCTGCGCACATCCCTTCAACCGATTGTATACTTGCTAACATTAATTGGTCGTCACTCCTACTCCATTTACCTCTGGCACATCGCCTGTAGAAACTTCATGAACGATCATTTCCACTACGGAGCAAACCTCAACTCACTCCTATTTTTCATTCTATCGATTTCCGTTGGAATCATTTTATCACTCATCATTGAGCGTCCTTTTTTGAAAATTCGCGATCGCTACGTCCCCTAGTGAGTTGATCCAAAAATGCGTAACTTTCACAAAAATGCGGTGACATGAAAGAAACCTGTCAATTGCACGTCCAACAATCCAAACGAATCATCATGAAAAAGACACTTATTCTTGGCGTACTTCTTAGTTCGATGCTAGTCAGTTGCACCGAAAATTCGCTAAAAATCGCGGGCGATGAATCTCCAGACACTTCAATGATCACTTCCCAAACAGGGAGTTCATCGAAGGATGATCATAATTACTGGTACCAAGGAAAGGCAGAAATAACAAGCTACAAACTCGAACAAGCGCGATATGGAGAAATGCATGAAGGAACAGCCGTTTTTGTATTCGTTACAGAACCATTTTCACCGACAAAGCTCGTGAAAGCAGACACACCTGATCCGGATAACATTTCTGTTCTCAAACTCAATCAAACACGGAAATTCAACACGGGAATTTATCCGTATTCGATCATGACGAGTACTTTTCTCCCCTTCAAAAAAGGCGATTACTCACTAAAAGTTTCTTCGAGTAGTCAGGAATGGTGTGGACACACGTACATGGAAGTTCAAAATCCACAAAACGGGCATTTCGGCGTTAAGATTGATTCCTATTTTGAAGGAGAATCACAAGAGTTGAGTAAATCTGTAGCCGCGTTGATGGAAGATGACATTTGGACACTCATTCGCTTGCGAGAGAATCCGCCAACTGGACGAGTTTCCATGTATCCCTCGTTACTTGCCGCACGATTACTTCATAAAGAATACAAGCCATATTCGTGTGTGATTACCTCTGAAGATAAAGGAAGTTCAACTTTTTACACTTTGGAGTACCCTGAGTTGGATCGAACGCTGACCATCGAATACGAGCAAGCTCACCCTCATAAAATTGTCGGATGGACAGAAACGAATTACACCGGATGGGGCGCGAACCGAAAGAAACTCACAACGACAGCAACACGCATGAAAACGATTAATACGGATTATTGGAATAAGAATGCTGTTGCCGATTCGACCTATCGAACAGAATTGAATTTGTGATTTTTTTATTT
>JABXHO010000100.1 GCA_013373595.1 Flavobacteriales bacterium
AAAGTGCAAAGTTGTAATTTTGAATACGTACTTTTTGTGTTCAAGCACTCATTTAAACTTTGGGAATCCTTGTGTACCTTGCGACTTTGTGGTTAATTTTTTACCACTAGGACGCGGGCTTGACGGAGTCAAAGCGAAGCGGATTTTTGGATGCAATGAAACGTACACTGCTAACATTGAGGATTGCGCGCTTCCAACTCCCTCAATTTCGATTTAATGAACAAAGCTCGATGTTTAGAGGGGTTTTGGAAGCTTAACAGAATCATTGTGCTACAACCGATACGAAAAACAGCACTGGGTTTCCCCAGTGCTGACTCTACAAACTACAAGTATTCGTTGATGATGCCGAGAACTACTTCCAAAATTAAACTCCCTGAGAAAACAATTCCACCAACAACTTTCCTTGTATTCTTCACTATTAGTCTACTACTACCTTAGCCATACGTGAAGCTCCATTCGTCAGTTCAACTGACAAGAAATACATTCCGGACTCAACCGATCCAAGATCTATTTCCAACATATCATTTTGATTATTCGTTTCTTCGTACACCAACTTTCCAGTTCCCGAGTGCACGCGAATCATTTCTGCATTTGTGGGAAGCGTAACAGAAAATGTTCCTGCATTTGGGTTTGGACTTACATTGAGTGAAAGGTCCGCATCCAACGAACTTAATCCGCTTGTCATTGATTCATTTTTCAACACCAACGCATCCGAACCAGCGATGAATGGCGTTCCATTTGGAGTACAATCAATTTCATAGAATCCACGCTCCAATCCAACAAGTGGATGGTTCAAATCATTTACCCATGTTGCTCCTCCATCTGTTGTTGTCAAAATGGCTGGTTTTGTGATACACGATCCGTTCGTACAATCCAAACCTCCAATCACATAACCATTCATCGGACTACTGAAATAAATATCTTTCAATTTGAAATTGACAAAAGGAGTTTGCCAATAAGAGAAAGTTACTCCTCCATCCGTTGTTGTTCCAATCTTCCCTGAAGTAGTTACACAGTAGCCATTGTTGGCATCTTTAAAGTAGATCTGACTTGCTCCAGGGTGGTAAATTTTCTCCCATGAATTTCCTCCGTCGAAGGTTCTATATAAATGATAATCTGTGGTCATAGCGAAACCTGTTTGGGCATCGATAAACTGAATTACATGAACATTTTCTGTTGACGGTAAATCCAGAACGGTCCATGTTTGACCGCCATCTGAAGTTTTGACTACGGTTCCACTCCATGTTCCGAAATATCCCACTTGCTCAGTTGGCCAACTCATGGATGAATATTCTTCAATGTCGCGAACACTCACCCATGTAAATCCACCATCCGTTGTCTTATAGATATCGGCCGGGTCTGAGCTTCCTGAAGTGGTGGCAAGCCATCCATCAGTTTCATTGTGAAAGTAAATTTCTTTGATCCAATTACTGGAACCAATTGGAATTGCCTCCCAATTTGCGCCAGCGTCTTCCGTGCGCACCAATGATCCGCCATAACCTCCAGCAAAAACAATATTGTCGGTCACGGCTTCTACCGCATATAAATGGTAACTGGCCGGTGTCCACATTTCCGACCATTGCGAATGTGCACTCCCTGCACCTAATAATGCCAAAACGAGTATAAGGTAATTTTTCATATTCATTGCGTTTTATTGTTTGAGCTAAAAGTACAAGGGAAATTCATTGAAGCCCATAAAACAAGGGCTACACAGTTACTAATGTATACATCAGGTACAATTTTGAGGGGATTTAGACCTCTCTTCCGTTCTTTCGATAGTACGAAGGAGCCAATCCTGTTAGCTTTTTGAAAGAAGCGTTGAATGCACTCACAGATTTGAAGCCTACGATTTCAGCAATTCCTTGAATAGAATATTTGTCGTAGTCTGTTGAGAGAAGGTATTTCTTCGCGAGGTTAATTCGGTACGAATTGATGTATGCCGTGAAGTTCTGGGAATAGGTTTCATTGATCACTTGCGACAGGTAAGTTCGGCTTACACCGAGTTTCTCTGCCACCATGTTTAAGTTGACGTCTTGATTGATATACATCTGCTCGTTCACCATAAATTCGACAAGACGATTTAGTATTTCCTGTTTCTTTCCATCGGAAAGGTTCGATTGCGCGTATTTATCGTTCTGTTCTTCCTCAATATTCGCCGATTTAACATTCAATTCGAGCAAGTGTTTGTTTGATTTTGCCTGCTTTCGGTACTGAAAGAAAATGATGATGGCTCCAATAATGACAACCAACAGCACTCCCAACAACCAGTATAATCGATTTCGGGTTTGATCTGCTTCTGTGCGTGCTGCACTGACCTGTCGTGTGGAATTACTCAATTCCGATTCGAGAGCATTCACTTTGTGAAGAACATAAAACTCTTCCAGGCGCTTGCCTCGCTCCATTTTCGACAGGGAGTCTAACAAATCATGACGGATTTGCAAGAAGGACAATGCCAAATCCATTTCGCCATTCTTTTCGTGAAGTTCGCTGATCCAATGGGTAAAATTCGCTTCCGACTTTAGACTACCCATTTTTCGACTTGCCAAAATCCCCTGATTGAACATATTTAGCGCCTTCTCAACACTATCAACTTTGAGGTAGTATACACCCGTTTTTCGGAATAAAACGATACTATCCGACAAATCGCCTTGAGTTGTTGTGTATTCATTCGATTTGAACAAATAATAGCGTGCCGAATCCATTTGATCGAGTTCCGAATACAAATCTGCGAACATCATATCATTGATGCTGAGCCAATATTCGTTCCCCGATTCCTGATTAAGACCTTTGGCAATTCGAACATTTTCGAAGGCAAGATCAATTTTTCCGAGATCTTTGTACACTCCTGCAATGTTATTGCGAATGGCCGCCTCCCCTACTTTCATCTTGAGCTCAATCGCCATATTTAATGCCTTGAGCATGTACTCGAGCGCACGATCATTTTCATTTTGATCCGCATAAAGCGATCCAATTGCGCTATAGGATTGAGCAATTTTTAGGGTATCTTTCTCCTTTTGGTAGATGTCTAACAAGGTGTACATCTTCTTCAGGGCGTTCTTGCGATCATCGAGTTTTATATACTCCCGAGAAATTAGTTCAAGCAATCGGAATGCATCTTCCTTCGCCTTAATTCGATTGTACAATTCAATGGCATTCTCGTAATAGACAACTGCCACGCCCAAGTGCTCATCGCGCAGAAGATCTGCCTTTTCCTCATATGCCGCCGCTAGTTTTCGGTAGTTGTCGGTGAATTGATACTTGATGATTTTCTCATCAATACGCGCTAACTCGTCCGAATACTCATCAATAAGTGCGTGCTGCTTTTCACTTTCCTCTCCATTTTTAGCCTGTCCCAATCCCTGAAATGACAACACTACCGTTGAGAAAAGGAAAATAATAAGCGAATAAAAAGGCGGGGGCGTTTTCATGATTGTGATACGAGTGAATCGAACGTTTTCATTCGATCCTCCCGAAATTACATATTTCTGAGTTTCTCAGTCTAGATCCAATCCAATTTTTTTACCGTCATTTCACTTTCAGATGTTCCTGTATGCAAGGTTGCTTTTGGTTCAAACAGGAGGTTGAATACAATTTCTCCGTTGGTACGCGGTCGATGTTCGACTCCTTTGGGAATAATTATAATTTCTCCTTCCTTCACTTCCACTGTTCTTCCATCTCGAAAGTCGATCAGAAGTGTTCCTTTGAATACCATAAACAATTTTTCTTCCTGATTTCGTCAACTTCATAATCTCTTAGATAGAGTGGTTTATCCTTTCTGCGTCCAAATCTACCTCTGCCGTGTCCTTTAAACATCGCAAGAACAAACATTAATGTAGATAATGTTAGTAGTATCACGATGTAGTCGACCTTAGTTCCTTCATAATTAAATGATACATGATCTAAAAAATATTTAATTGCTAATATAATCCAGATAATTATGAAAAAGGTGGACACAATATCGTTCAGTTTGGTAACGGAATATGTTTTTTTAGTAGTCACTAGCTTATACATTGGTTCAGTTATTTTCCTTTCCAATAAGTCTAAATGAATTTCCCAATGTCTTTGCCAAATTTTACTTCCGCTGTTAGTTAGAGTCCATGCAAAAGATGTCACGATTCCAATACCAACAATGGCATAAAGTACTTGAGGGTTGTTTTGATAAGCATTTGAGCCTAGAACAGTAAAGTATCCTGCAAAAGCTGCTACCTGAAAAGCCCAAAAATAATTTCCTCTTTTCCAATAATTATCGATTTCATGATTCTTAGCTTCCCAAGCTCTGTCGTATGCTTTTTCGAGATATTCTTCAGGAATATTTTCTACTACTTTTTTGAAGTATTCGTCTTGGGTCAGTTTCTTTAATTTTGATTTATCCCTTTTATAAAAAAACTCGATCAATCTTTTCATGACTCTACTAATATTGCCTTTGTTCTTTTTACCATGTGGTTTTTTAGTGGTATATAATGGTTCTCAAGTAGACACAGGCACCTAACAAATATAGGGCTTTTGGCGCTTGGGCTTACTTGGTGTTATGCTGCGTTTCCTTCAATTGGCTTGATGTTGTTTAGCTCCTTGCTTTTCTGAAGACGTTCTTCTTCAAGATCATAGTCATCTTGTAAACCGAGCCAGAATTTAGCACTGGTGCCGAAAAATTTGGAAAATCGCAAAGCAGTATCGGCAGTAACTCTACGTTTACCTTTTAGAATTTCACTAATACGAGTTTGTGGTAAAAAAGTATCCTTAGCCAAACGGTACGCAGAAATACCGAGAGGTAACAAGAATTCCTCTTTCAAAATTTCTCCTGGGTGTATATTTTCTAGTCTTTCCATAATACCAATGTTTAATGATAATCAACAATTTCTACCTCGTAAGCATCATTATTCAGCCACATAAAGATGATTCTCCATTGATTATTGATCCGAATACTGTGGTATTCTGAAAGATCACCTTTAAGCTTTTCTAATCTATTAGCAGGAGGAATTCTTAGATCATTGATATCAGTAGCATTGTTCAACATTCTGAGTTTTCTCCTAGCAACATTTTGAATCTCGCTTGGAAGTTTTTTAGATCGAATACCATTCCAAATTTTTTCGGTCTCTTTATCTCCAAACTCTTTTATCATTAGGACTGTTTAACGGTACTAACGTCAAAAGTAAGTAAAAAATTGTCTTGAATGCAATTTTTCGGGAGTAATTGTCTATGAAGCATAACTCATCAATACCGTGCACATCCAAAAAACAAATACTTACAAGCGAATGACAACGGTTAGACAATTTAACTAAAATCGCTTCAATAAAAAAGCGCCACTCTCCCGATGGTTCTCGGGACGAGCAGCGCTTCTATCTTTTCAGATTACTTTCTTCTTTCAATAACGCGAAGCGTAATCTTTCAATTTTGAATCTACCGATTACTTCTCATCAACTTCTTCGAAGTCAACATCAGTTACTTCATCTTCAGGGTTTCCTCCTGCATCTGCGCCAGCGTCGGCTGCACCTCCTTGTGCTCCTCCATCAGCGTTTGCTGCATTGTACATATCCTGTGATGCTGCCTGGAACACTTCGTTCAACTTGTCCATTGCTGGTGTCAAGTTTTCGATGTTCTTCGCTTCAAACTCTTTCTTCAATTCTGCTAATGCATCCTCGATCGCTTGTTTTTTGTCAGCTGGCAATTTATCACCGTACTCACTCATTTGACGCTCTGTTTGGAAGATCAATGAATCAGCTTTGTTGATCGTATCTGCACTTTCACGTGCTTTTTGATCCGCTTCCGCATTTGCTTCCGCTTCTGCCTTCATTTTTTCGATTTCCTCGTCAGACAATCCTGAAGAAGACTCAATCTTAATTGACTGCTCTTTTCCTGTTCCTTTGTCTTTCGCAGAAATGTTCATGATTCCGTTCGCATCAATATCGAATGTTACTTCAATTTGTGGAACTCCACGCTGTGCTGGTGGAATGTCCGTCAATTGGAAACGTCCGAGTGTTTTGTTGTCTGATGCCATCGCACGCTCTCCTTGCAACACGTGGATATCAACCGAAGGTTGGTTATCTGATGCTGTTGAGAACACCTCTGACTTCTTCGTTGGAATCGTTGTGTTTGCATCGATCAACTTTGTGAAAACTCCACCCATTGTTTCGATTCCCAATGACAATGGAATTACGTCCAAAAGAAGTACATCTTTTACTTCTCCCGTCAAAACTCCACCTTGGATAGCTGCTCCTACGGCTACTACCTCATCTGGGTTCACTCCTTTTGAAGCTTCTTTTCCGAAGAAGTTTTTCACTGCATCCTGAATTACAGGGATACGTGTAGAACCTCCTACCAAGATAATCTCGTCGATGTCTGAAGTTGACAATCCAGCGTTTTTCAAGGCTGTACGACATGGAGCAATTGTGCGCTCAACGATTGATGAAATCAATTGCTCGAATTTCGAACGTTGCAATGTACGTACCAAGTGTTTTGGAACACCGTCAACTGGCATGATGTATGGCAAGTTGATTTCTGTTGAAGTTGTAGAAGACAACTCGATTTTTGCTTTCTCCGCTGCTTCTTTCAAACGTTGAAGTGCCATTGGATCTTTTCTCAAATCCATTCCTTCGTCCTTTTGGAACTCTTCAGCCAACCAAGTGATGATTGCCTCATCAACGTCGTCCCCACCAAGGTGAGTATCACCGTCTGTTGACAATACTTCGAATACACCGTCACCCAACTCGAGGATAGAAACGTCATGTGTTCCTCCACCGAAGTCGAATACAACGATTTTTTGGTCAACTCCTTTTTTGTCCAATCCGTAAGCCAAAGCTGCTGCCGTTGGCTCGTTGATGATACGCTTGATTGTTAAACCAGCGATTTCACCTGCTTCTTTTGTTGCTTGACGTTGGGAATCGTTGAAGTATGCAGGAACTGTTACTACAGCTTCAGAAACTTCTTGTCCCAAATAGTCTTCTGCCGTTTTCTTCATTTTCTGAAGCACCATTGCAGATATTTCTTGTGGTGTGTAAAGACGATCGTCAATTTTCACACGTGGAGTATTGTTATCTCCTTTTACTACTTCGTAAGGTACACGTTCACCTTCATCCTTCACGTCATCAAAAGATGATCCCATGAAACGTTTGATCGATGAAATTGTTTTTGTTGGGTTTGTGATAGCTTGACGTTTAGCAGGGTCTCCCACTTTACGCTCTCCACCATCAATAAACGCCACAATAGAAGGAGTTGTTCTCTTTCCCTCCGAGTTCGCGATCACTACCGGCTCACTTCCTTCCATTACGGAAACACATGAATTGGTAGTTCCAAGATCTATTCCAATTATTTTTCCCATTTCTTATTTGTTTTACTTTTATTATCAGTTTGTAACCGATCTTCCTTTGGACAATCTTTGTGCCATCGACATTTGAGCCTTGTTTTCTGACATTTTTGTCATTCTACGGCATTTTTTTCTGTCAACGTATGCCGATATGACAGTCAAAATGACAGTGTTGGATTCGGATTCGCTCAGCCACCATGCATTCGTTGACAATGATTACATCCCAAAACCCATTGACTTCAGCTCCGCTCAGTCACTGCGAACTATTTGAACTCCGAGAACTTCAGTCCACTTTATTCAGGACGAGACAGTCCAAGAAAAAACCCCGACACTCAAAAGAGTATCGGGGTTTTTACAATTCGATATACTTATATATTAAACTGTCTTCACGTTAACCGCGTTGAGACCTTTGCGTCCATCTTCTAGTTCAAACTCTACGTGATCACCTTCGCGAATTTCGTTAATGCAACCTGATACGTGCACGAAATGTTCTTTGTTTGAACCTTCTTCAATGATAAAACCAAATCCTTTTGTGTCATTGAAAAATTTAACTGTTCCTTTATTCATAATGTATTTTATTTAAAGGGTAAAGGTAATTCCAATTCCAATAGGAATGGTGTTTTATTCTATTTATTCTCAATAAATTAACATGACGTGCTCTGAAACCCAGTGATAGTGCGAAAAAAGAGCCAACTGAAATTTCGGCTAATCGAGTGCTTTACTCGATTTATTGCTCGATTTTAGCAATTCTTCGTATTGAGACGGGGTCAAATCGGAGTGATAATATGCGATTGGATTCACTTTTTTACCGTTTTTCACCACTTCATAATGCAAATGCGGACCTGTTGATCGACCGGTTGAACCAATTAGTCCAATGAGGAAACCACGTTTCACCTTTTGTCCTTCACTTACACCAATGGCGCTCAAGTGAGCATAACGCGTTTTATAGCCAAACCCATGATTAATCACAATGGATTTACCATATCCCCAGGCTTTGTTCTCAACTAGTTCTACAACACCATCACCCGTGGCATAGACTTCCGTTCCTTTCGGCGCGGTGAAATCCATTCCCGTGTGCATCTGGCGTGTTTTATAGATCGGATCGATTCGCCATCCATATCCAGAGATTGGTTTTTTCAAATCGGTATTTCGAACAGGTTGAATAGAAGGAATACACGTAATCATTGTTTCCTTATTCTTCACCAACTTCAGCAATTCACGGAAAGAAAGACTCTGTGCATTCAAGCGACGTTGCAATCGATCCATACTCGTGGAGGTTAGCAATAACAAACTGTCGCTCGGCATTCCTTTTAAGTAAGAGTACTTATCGCTCCCTCCTGTTCCCATGCGACGCATTTCCACAGGAAACTCATCCGCATACAATACACTTCGGTACAAATTCTCGTCACGTTCCTCGACGACATCCAACACTTCATTGGCCAAAAGCATTTCTTTGTGAAGGCGTTTCAACTCACGTTCCTGCTTGTCTACCATCACTTTCAATTCTTTCTCTTTGGGAGAATCAATTCGGCGGGTAAACACTAATGCCAACAACAAGCCCAGCAAGATGCTCGGAGCACTCACAAGGACAATTCGAAACAAACGTCGACCGAACGATACGTTTACTTTCTCATACGAAAGCGTTTCAGGATTGTATTTGTATTGCTGTTTCACGAGGGCAAAAATACAAAAGAATTTGGGGGAAGGTCTGTTAAAAAACGTCAAGCGCTCCGCTTGGCATCCCTCGATCTAGTGCTTATTCGTTCGAATTCTTCTGAAAAATCGTGTACATTTGCACCGTGAAAAAGATACTTCTAAGCTTCGTTTTTATCTGCCTTATCGCATCGAGCTACGCTCAATTTGCGGGACCTGCAGGTACACCTGGTTCTACGGCTATGTACCGAGACAGTTCAGACTTTATTGCCTGGGCAACAGGTGCGCAACTCGAACTTGGGTTAATTGACATCTCCAACGAATTCAGTGGAACAGCTTCTAGCGGAGACATCAACTCTCCAATTGGTTTTCCAGATGGAAATTGTATAAGTCTTGGTGATAGCGGAGTGGCAATCCTAACTTTTCCTCAACCCATCACCAATGGAAATGGACCCGATTTTGCCGTATTTGAAAATGCCTTTTCGGATGCTTTTTTGGAACTTGCATTTGTTGAAGTGAGTAGTGATGGTATCAACTTTTATCGATTCCCTGCTATTTCCAATACACAAACGGCGACGCAAATTGGCCCATTCGATGCGCTAGGAGATGCAACATTACTCTACAACTTGGCAGGGAAATACCGTTCAAATTATGGAACTCCATTTGATTTAGAAGAACTCAACGGAACATTTGGGTTGAACGTTGACGCGATCACACACGTGAAAATCATTGATGTTGTTGGAATGATCAATGGAAATCATGTTCAATATGATTCGAATGGAAATGCCGTAAACGATCCGTATGCAACCGCATTCCCTTCTGGCGGCTTCGATTTGGATGCCATCGGTGTGATTCACCAGGCCCCTGTTGGAATCGACGAAGCCAACGCGGAAACGATTACTATTTATCCCAATCCTGCTCAATCGAATGGAACGATTCACATTTCTGCTCAAAACGAGATCGAATGGATGAAACTGATTTCCGTTCAAGGAGAAGAAATGCGACTTTCTACAAATAATTCAATTTCAACAGACAATGTCCCAAGCGGCATGTATTTCCTCGAAATTCAAACTTCCACAGGACGACACTCAGCAAAAATTGTCATCCGCTGAATGCTTTCTTCGAATGATTTTCTGTGAAAGTTGGTTTTAATGCACAATCAACCGTACAAATCCACTAAATTTGCGATCGTTAATTGAAGAGATTTATTCGCTATGACGCTTGCAGAAATTAGACAACAATTTTTCGACTTTTTCGAATCAAAGGGACACAAAATCGTTCCGAGTGCCCCAATGGTTGTTAAGAATGACCCAACATTGATGTTCATCAATGCGGGAATGAACCAGTTCAAGGATTACTTTTTGGGGAATTCAGTTCCTGCCGACCGTCGTGTAGCGGATACACAAAAATGTCTTCGTGTTTCTGGAAAACATAACGATTTGGAAGAAGTGGGGGTTGACACGTATCACCACACTATGTTCGAAATGCTCGGAAACTGGTCATTTGGCGATTACTTCAAAGAAGAAGCCATTCAATGGTCGTGGGAATTATTGACAGAAGTGTACAAAATCCCAAAAGATCGTTTGTACGTGACCGTTTTCGAAGGAGATGAACAAGATGGCGTTCCGATTGATCAGGATAGCATCAACATTTGGAAAAAATACATTGACGAAGACCGCATCATTCCTGCGAATAAGAAAGATAACTTCTGGGAAATGGGTGACACTGGACCGTGTGGACCGTGTTCAGAAATCCACATCGATTTGCGATCAGAAGATGAGCGTAAAAAAGTAGATGGAAAATCCTTGGTAAACGAAGATGATCCGCAGGTCGTGGAAATTTGGAACAACGTCTTCATGGAGTTCAATCGAAAAGCAGACGGATCACTCGAACCGCTTCCTGAAAAGCACGTCGATACAGGAATGGGACTGGAGCGTTTAGCGATGGCACTTCAAGGAAAGCAATCGAACTATGACACCGATTTGTTCCAAGGATTGATCCAACACATGGAAAATATCTCGGGAGTTACCTACGGTAAAAATGAAACAACCGATATCGCTTTGCGCGTAATTGCCGATCACGTTCGTGCAATCGCTTTTTCTATTGCTGACGGTCAACTTCCTTCCAATACAGGCGCTGGATATGTGATCCGACGCATTTTACGCCGTGCCGTTCGCTACGGTTACCAAACGCTCGGGTTGAAAGAACCATTCTTGGCAGATCTATCTGGAAAATTGACAGAATTAATGGGGAATCCATTTGAAGAGTTGATCTCGCAACGCGAATTGATCCGAAAGGTGATTCACGAAGAAGAAACAAGCTTCTTTAGAACATTGGAGCAAGGATTGAGACGTATTGAACTCGTTGTAGATAAAACGAAAAAGGCAAATCAAACAGAAATTGAAGGGTTCATTGCTTTTGAATTGTACGATACCTACGGATTCCCATTTGACCTTACTTCGCTGATCGCACGTGAGAACGGATTGACGGTCGACGAAAAAGGATTCGAAGAAGAATTAAACAGACAAAAAGAGCGATCTCGCGCTGCTACAGCTATCGAAACAGATGATTGGGTTGTTCTTTCTGAAGATAATGTAGAAGAGTTCGTTGGGTACGATCTTCTCTCTACTCACGTAAAAATTGTGAAATACCGTCAGGTAACACAGAAGAAAAAGACATTTTATCAGGTCGTGTTCAACTTAACTCCTTTCTATCCAGAAGGCGGTGGACAAGTTGGAGATACTGGTTATATTGAATATGGCGACGAAAAAGCCTATATCATTGACACGAAGAAGGAAAATAACCTCATCGTACACATGATGAAAGAATTACCTGAAAGTTTGAAAGCGACTTTCTTGGCTGTTGTTGACGAGAAAAAACGTCAAGCTTCCGCAAACAACCACTCTGCCACTCACCTACTTCACCATGCATTGAGAACGGTATTGGGTGATCACGTAGAGCAGAAAGGTTCCTTGGTGAATCCAGATTATTTGCGTTTCGACTTCTCACACTTCTCCAAAGTAACGGACGAAGAAATGGCGAAAATTCAGGCGATGGTTTCGGAGGAAATCCACAAAAACATCATGCTCGAAGAAAAACGCAATACTCCAATGGAGATCGCTCAGGAAATGGGTGCAATGGCGCTTTTCGGTGAGAAATATGGCGATACGGTTCGTGTCATTAAGTTTGGTGATTCCGTTGAATTATGTGGTGGAACGCACGTTCGTTCAACAGGAGAAATTGGATTATTTAAAATTACTTCGGAATCGGCAGTAGCAGCAGGTGTTCGTCGTATTGAAGCGATCACTTCCAAAAAAGCAGAAGCGTACTTCGAGAAAAAAGCAAATACCTTGGATGAATTGGCACTCGCCTTGAAAAATCCAAAGGATATTGTGAAAGCTGTAAACGACTTGCTCGCAAAGAACAAGACACTTACGAAGGAAATTGAATCGCTTCAGAAAGAGAAAGCAAAATCCATGAAGCGTGATTTGAAAAAGCAAATCGCGGAATACAATGGATTGAATGTACTGAGCGAGATTGTTGAATTGGACGGTGGATCGATCAAGGATATTTTGTTCCAATTAAAAGGTGAAACGGATCAGTTCGTTGGAATTATCGGAGGAAAAGCCGATGGAAAATGCACCTTAAGTATTATCGCTTCTGATGACGTAGTTAAAGAGAAAGATTTCCACGCTGGGAACATTATCCGTGAAGTTTCTAAGTTGATTCAAGGCGGTGGCGGTGGACAGCCAAATTTCGCTACGGCAGGAGGAAAAAATGCGGATGGGTTGCAAGAAGCGATCGCACAAGTTAAATCGAAACTGTAAGATTTGAAGGACGAGAAACACATTTTACTTATTGCGTATTATTGGCCTCCTTCTGGTGGAGCTGGTGTCCAGCGATGGTTGAAAATGTTAAAGTATCTTTCGCAAGACAACGTAAAATGTACCGTAATCACCGTTGATCCCAAGCTTGCTTCCTATCCGATTCTAGATGAATCTTTAGTTTCTGATGTTCCAAATAATATCCGTGTTGTTACAACGAAAACACGTGAGCCGCTGAATGCATACAAAAAAATGACAAACTCAAAAGAGTCGCCTTATGCCGGGTTTGCCAATGAATCCAACCCTTCATTGCTAAAAAAATTCGCTCGCTGGGTTCGTGCCAATTTTTTTATTCCTGACGCTAGAAAGGGATGGAACAAATTCGCTTACCGCAAAGCAATAGAAATCATTAGTACTGAAGAGGTTGATACCGTGATAACTACAAGTCCTCCACATTCGACACAATTGGTTGGATTAAAACTCAAACAAAAGCTCAATGTTCACTGGATTGCAGATATTCGCGACCCGTGGACTGACATCTATTACTCGAAGCTGTTTCCGCAAATGAAATGGGCAAAAAAGAAGGATGAAAATTACGAAAATCAAGTACTCACGGAATCCGATAATGTCATTGTGGTCAGCGAAGAAATCAAATCTTTGTTCGCGCGAAAGGGAAGCTTTTCTAAAGATAAGATTCATGTCATTCCAAATGGATTCGACCCTGTTGATTTCGAAGGGATAGAGTTATCACCAGTTCCTGAAAGCTCTCTAAAAATCACCTATACAGGAACTATTTCAGAGCAGTATCCAATGGATGCTTTCACTAATGCTTTGGAGGAAGTCAAGGACCAAATTACACTTACTTTTGTGGGGAAAGTTGCTCCGAATGTAATCGAAAAGCTTCAACCATTCAGCCCAGAATTCAAAGGATACATCCCGCACGATGAGAGCTTATTGGAACTCCAAAATGCGGATGTGCTTTTATTGATTATTCCGAGAATTGAGAATAACAAAGGTATCCTAACGGGCAAATTATTTGAATACCTCGGATCACAAAAGCCGATCATTTTAATCGGTCCACCAGATGGAGACGCTGCGGAAATTGTGCGTCAGTGCCAATCGGGGCGAATTTTTGATTATCACGAATCAAGTCAAATAAATGTTTTCTTTCATGAACTCATAGAATCAAAGAAAAAAGGACGTGCATTAACTACTCCACTTTCCGAAGAGATTCAGAAGTACTCAAGAAAAAATCAAGCGAAACTGATTAAGCAATTGCTTTATATGGTTATCGACTAATAACAAATCTCTTGGATTCACTCCCTGTCTTACTTTTAATACTTACAAAATAGACTCCGTTTTCAAACTTCGAAACATCAACCTTCGTTTGAATATTGCTCGTAGTGATTTTTTTCAACACCTTTCCTTGTCCGTCTTGAATCAACAAATCATACCTACCAATCACATGTTCAATTTCGACCGTGATCCACTCAACTACAGGATTAGGGAATAAACTGACGCCTAACAAATCCCCTTCTGTATCTTGAATTTCCGCCAACGTATCTTGATAACATACTTTCAACTTTGGGTGCATAAGCGGATCGGTATGATCACTTGATGCAAAATTCAATCTTCGGTAATAATCTTCAGTTTGCAAGCGGATCATGTACCCAAAATTTCCAGAATTCAACATGTCCTGAGTTAGAGCCGTAACATCCACATCAATGTAATCATCATCCAGTCCAACCGATGCAGCCAACGGCACTTGATTAACTACTGATACTGATGGTTGATTGTTCCATGTCACAGTAGCTTCATCCCATACCGATGTGACCCTTTGAATCCACGCCTCATTTGAACCACTTAAAGTTGAATGTCCTCCGAATCCAGAATTGTCGCCAATTCCATACAAGGATAACTCCGCACTTGTAATAGTTGATCCCGCAGGAACTCCACTTAAATCAAATTCCAAAACTGAACGAACCGTTCCAACAGGTCCGTTATAGGTCCAAGTATTTGCCGAAAGTTGATTATTACTTGAAAAATTTGTGTTCGCCTCGGAACTCAACCCATGTAGAAGTGCATCTTTACCTGCCTCACTTCCAGGGCGCAGTGTAACACACGGATATGTTTCATATGTCACCTTCAACTTTGGTCGCATTGAAGGGTTCGAATGATCACTCGAAGCAAAATTTAACCTTCTATAATGATCCTCCGTTTGCAAACGGATCATGACCCCATAATTTCCTAGGTTTACCATGTCCTGAACAAGCATTGTCACGTCAACATCTAAATAATCATCATCAACCCCCACGGATGAAATTAAACCTACCTGATTAACAGTGGTTACTGAAGGTTGATTATTCCAAGTTACTGTTAATTCATCCCAGGCTGAAGTTATCCGTTGAACCCAACATTCATTCGTTCCACTCAGAGTAGAATGTCCACCAAACCCAGAGTTATCACCAATTCCGTAAAGTGATAGCTCAGCACTTGTAATTGTTGATCCCGAAGGAATAGCCGAAAGGTCAAACTCTAACACCGAGCGGACCGTTCCAACTGATCCGTTATAAGTCCATGTATTTGCTGACAACTGATTATTAGAACCGTAATTCAACCCAACCTGTGAATTGAGACCATGCAATAAGGCATCCTTTCCATCGGTTGCATCAGGCTGTAACACGAGCGTGGTTTGAGACATGCAAGAAAATGATAAAATACTTGAGTAAAAAAGGCTTAAGATAAGTTTGGTTATTTTCATTTCTAAAAACTTTACATAAGCAAAGTACAATTTAATTATGAAAAATTGAACCAATCCTAAACAAGAATGTACTTATGTTTACAATTCAAAATTCATGAAAAAATTCATCCTACTTTTCTTGCTTACGCCGTTATTTATTCAAGCTGAAACCGAGCTAAAACGCGTTTTACAAATCTATCGTTCCGACAGCGAGGTTGATTCGAAATTGGACAAAAATCAAAGTGTCTATACTTTTCGATTCAATTTGGATAATAGTCCGGAACAACCGCGATATGTCAGTTATAGCATTGATGGGATAAACGGTAAGGCTCCGCTAGAAGATCGTAAAATCACGATTCAATCAAAGCCAGGGAAACACGTTTTTCAGTTTTATTACAGCTCACATTACTACGAAGTATACAGCGATTCATTAGAAATCAAACCGCGATACCATGATACGTATCAGGTTCAATTGTCTAGAGCTGAGCAAATGCAGATGGTAGAAAAACCTATTATTTATCTCTATCCAGAGAAAGCAACAGATGTTTCCGTTCAGCTTGATATTCACGGTGAAGATGTGTTCTTGTACCCTGCTTATGATGACGGTTGGAAATTTACGGCTCAGCCCAATGGCGACTTACAGTTTGGAGACGACCACTACAACTACCTCTTTTGGGAAGCGAAAATGAGAAATGTATTATCGCAACAACAATTGAGTTCTGGATTCTTTGTTGAAGGGGAAAACGCCGTTTCATTTCTAGAAGAGAAATTGTCAGTAATCGGGCTCAATAGTAAAGAGCAAGCTGATTTCATTACGTATTGGGGACCGCGCTTAGGCAAAAACGAATTGAATTTTGTTCATTTTGAATTCAATGAAGCCTGCGAAAAATACGCAGATATTGAAGTGAGTCCCAAACCAGACCACATCAACCGAATCAATATGATTTGGGGAGCCGTTTCGGAGCGACATCTCGTGAACACCCAAGCATTAAAGTCATTTAATCGAGAGGGATTTGATGTACTTGAATGGGGCGGACAGGAATCGCACATTGATCAACGAATTATAGAACAACTGAACTAACAGACATGAAATTTCTTCTAACACTCACCGTACTTACCTTGAGTCTTTCCGCTTTTTCAAAGGAAGAAGAGCTTAGAAACTTATACCGCGAAGTGCAATTGAAATCCGACTCGATTGACTCCTCGATCCAGGAAAATCAAGCCAAGTATACTTTTGAATTCCCTGGACTGGATGGAACCACCGACCGTATGATCTACAGCATCGACGGGAAGGACGGAAAGTTGAAAATCAACATGAACACAGTAGAGATTGTCACGACTCCTGGTAAACACATTTTTCAATTTTTCTATACAGAGAATTATACGGAAGCGTACTCCGATTCATTGGAAATTCAAGCACAACATCACGCAACTTACGCAGTATACATGACGCGTACAGATCTTCGGATTGAAGTCGATAAACCTGTAATTTATCTTTATCCAGAGAAAAAAATCGATGTTTCGGTTGAGCTAGATATCAAAGGAGATCCTTCCTTCTTCTACCCTGCTTATGAGAATGGATGGACATTTCAAGCAGCTCCTTCGGGTGAGTTGACCTTTGGAGAAAACACCTACAATTACCTTTTCTGGGAAGCGCAGCAATATCGCTCATTTACATCAGCAGAACTCACGTCCGGATTCAATGTAAAAGGCAAGGATGTCGTTTCATTTCTCGAAGAAAAATTAGATCTAGCAGGACTCAACTCCAAAGAGAAAGCGGACTTCATCACTTACTGGGGACCTCGATTGGCTGCCAATAAATTGAATTTCCTTCGGTTTGAATTCAACGAAACGTGTAATCGCTACGCCGACTTAAACATCGTACCGAAACCCGCTACTGTTTATCGCATTTACATCACGTGGATGCCGATTGAACAGGAATTGAACGTACAGGAGCAAGCGATTGAATCATTTAAACGTATAGGTTTTTCTGTCCTCGAATGGGGCGGTTCGGAAATCACCAACTTTCCTGACATTCTGCTTTCGGAAAAATAGAATTGCGCTAGGGATTTCGGGCTTTGCACCAATCGTTCTCTGAATTTTCATTAAATTTACTCTGCGAGATTTCAAACTGTGAAATAGAGTTTTAACAATGAAGGTACACCTATTATCCTTACTATCTGTTGTGCTT
>JABXHO010000112.1 GCA_013373595.1 Flavobacteriales bacterium
AGTACTTCGTAATAATCTCTCTTCTCACTCATAATTCAACTTCTTGACTTATTGTCCTACAACCACTTTCGCGTAACGAATCACTTTGTCGTTCAAATAATATCCTTTTTCAACTGCCTCAATCACTTTCCCTTTCAACTTTTTCTTTGGAGCAGGAATGTTTGCGATTGCTTCATGGATTTCGGCGTCAAACACCTCTCCGTTCGCTTCCATTGGCTTCAAACCTTTGCTCTCGAGAGTTGTTCGGAATTTATTGAATATGAGGTTAAACCCTTCCTTCAACGCTTCCACATCTTCTACCGTTTCATTGTTGGCAATGGCGCGCTCAAAATCGTCCATAACTGGAAGTAAATCTTTCAATAAAGCCGCATTTGCTGTATTGATGATGTCCAGTTTTTCCTTATTTGTTCGCTTGCGGTAGTTATCAAATTCCGCGTGAATTCTCAAATATTTATCGTTGAGTTCCTTGTATTTATCTTCAAAGGTTGGCTCTTGAGGAGTTTCCGACTCAGCCGCCTCTTGTTCTTTCGCTCCTACCGTTTCTTGAGTCGCCTCTTCTCTTTGTTGCGCTTCTGCTTCTTGATTGTTATTTTCCTCAGACATACCTGGTTCTTTTAATTTTGAAAATGACTTGGCAAAGATACTGCCAATTTGGAAAATAGGACACGATGTCAGAGTATTTGACAGCGGATGTGAAAAGTTGGCAGTTTTCAAGCGCTTAACGCCTCAAAACGCGCGAAAAGAAGGCAAGAATCAATCCATCAAAATAGGCGTTCCAGACCGATCAAAATAGAAGATTTTCAAACACCCCACATTTCGTATGTTTGGCTTCAGTTTGACCTCAATATCTCCACCAAAAAGTGAGGTTTGTGTGTTCCTTTCTATAATGTTTCGGAATTGAAAAAGTAACAAAAAGACCGAGTGAAACTTACCTTCTTCTATTCCTCAAACGATTCTCGCGTATGGGAGAGTTTAATTCCCCTCCACTATTCTTCGCTCGATTTTTCTTGATGATTCGATCAATTGCAGCATATACAGATCCTGCACAAATTACCGCGAGAATAATGAATAAAATGTTCATTTAAGGTGATTTATTTCAGCAACTTATCCAACTGAATATGCAAGCGTAGCCCGCGTACTTCTGCTCCTGAAGCGATGATGTTTCCTTTTCCATCAATAAGAAAAGCCGTTGGAATAGTCGCTACGCCATATTGCTTTGCCACTTCTCCTTTTTTATCCCATCCATGATTTTTCCATGAAAGTTGGTCTTGCTTGATCGCCTGTTTCCAGCGATCTTCGGCACGATCGAGTGAAACGCTATACACCTCGAACCCTTTTGCATTTTTGAACTTCTTTTTTTTGTACTTGTTGTAAGCCTCCACTACGTTGGGGTTTTCTTTTCGACACGGTCCACACCAAGATGCCCAGAAATCAATAAGTACTACTTTTCCGCGTAGCTTCGACAATTTCACTTTCTTTCCCGAAGGAGATTCGAGCTGAATTTCTGGTGCTTTCGATCCGTTTTCTAAACGAGAAGAAACGGTTTCTACTGAAGAAGGTTGGATTAAACTCAGACTACCGAAGGCTAATACAAATAGGATTAATTTCATCATCACTTTTCTTTCTACATCACTTAGCCGAAACTACGAAATGTGCATTGCGATTGGCAAGTTAAGGAATCTTTTCCTCTCACGAAAGCGAACCCGAATCGAGACAAGACAACAGCAACAACAAAAAAGTCTCGGCATTTCTGTCGAGACTTTTCACTATTTAGTATACTCTTCTATCCGATTCTTCGAATATCTGCACCCAAATTATTCAATCGAATATCGATATCTTGGTAACCGCGGTCGATTTGCTCAATGTTGTGAATCACACTCTTTCCTTTCGCTGAAAGTGCTGCAATCAATAAGGAAACACCCGCACGAATATCTGGAGAAGTCATTTGGATTCCACGTAAGTCGTATTTTCTGTCTAGTCCGATAACGGTTGCGCGGTGTGGATCACACAAAATGATTTGCGCTCCCATATCAATCAACTTATCCACGAAGAACAATCTTGATTCGAACATTTTTTGGTGAATCAAAACACTTCCTTTCGCTTGAGTAGCAACCACAAGTATAATTGACAATAAATCGGGTGTAAATCCAGGCCAAGGTGCATCGGCAATTGTCATGATGGAACCATCGATAAAGGTTTCAATCTCATACGATTCTTGAGCAGGAATGTAGATATCATCTCCTCGGCGCTCCAATTTAATTCCTAAACGACGGAAAATTGTTGGAATGATTCCGAGATTTTCCCAGCTCACATCTTTGATGGTAATTTCGGATTGCGTCATCGCTGCCAATCCAATGAAGGAACCTATTTCGATCATATCAGGCAAAATTCGGTGATAACATCCTCCGAGCTCTTTTACTCCTTTAATTTTGAGCATGTTTGAGCCAATTCCTTCAATCTTAGCTCCCATGGAGTTCAACATACGACACAATTGCTGTAAGTAAGGCTCACACGCCGCGTTGTAGATCGTTGTTTCTCCTTCAGCACGAACGGCCGCCATCACAATGTTTGCTGTCCCTGTAACCGACGCTTCATCCATGTGGATGTACGTTCCCTTCAATTTCTTTCCTTCTACTGCGTAGAAATGCTCTCCAGCGTCGTAATTAAACTTGGCTCCGAGCATCATCATACCTGCGAAGTGCGTATCCAAACGACGCCGACCAATTTTATCTCCACCTGGCTTTGGCAAGTATCCTACGCCAAATCGCGCTAGAAGCGGACCAACAATCATTACAGAACCGCGAAGAGAACTCGCTCTATTTTTAAAATCTTCAGATTGGAGATAATCGAGATTGACATCCTTCGCTTGGAAGATATACGTTCCCTTTTCCACCTTTTCGATCTTCACTCCCATTGCTTGGAGCAAGCCGATGAGCTTATTAACATCAACGATATCCGGTATGTTTGAGATGGTCACCTTTTCGGGAGTCAACAAAGGGGCACAAAGTACCTGTAACGCTTCGTTTTTTGCTCCTTGCGGGATCAATTCTCCCTTTAATGGTTTACCTCCGTGAATTTCAAATGATGCCATGTTTCTCTGCTATTTTCTTATTTCTTGTGAAGCTAGAAAATGTTTGCCGTTGCCTGAGAAAAGGGAATAAAAGTTATCCACCGCGCCACGTTCATGGAACATTGTTCAACTCTGGGCACAATGATTTGAATCCGACAACTGATCCTTTCAGAACGAAGAGGAAAATTGCTCGGAAAAGTCCATAAAAAAAGCTTCTGAAGAAGCTTTTTAAAATGTGTTATTTTGAACGATGATTGGACTTTTTCTTGCGAGAATTGGAACGACGATTGTTTTTGTTGTTCTTCTGATTCTTTTGATTTCTCGCTGATTGCTTCAGTCCAAGTTCTTTCAGTAATAAATTGGTGCTCACCAAATCATCTGGATTCTCAATTTTCAAATCTCCTTGAGAAAGCTCCATGAGTTGATCTGCAATAACATTGTTTTCAACTGCACTATTGTTGTGAAGAAGGTATTGTTTCTTCATGAAGTTTGCCATAGCATTCGTCATGTATTCACGTTCACCTTCATCTTCGAGTGATTTCGACTTTTCCAAAATCTTTTGCGTGTACTGCCCAAAGTGACCGAAGCGTATTTTACTTTTCGGGTACTCCACTTTTTGGGGCTTTTCCTGCAAAGATTCCATTTCAGGAATTTCGAAAGGAGAATCAACATCCAATTTAAAGTCGGACATCACAAAAAGGTGTGTCCATAATTTGTGACGGTAATCGTCAACGTCTCGCAAGTGCGGATTCAACTGCCCCATCACCTCAATAATCGCTCGAGCAGCTCTATTTCGCTCCTCACGATCTTCAATCTCCATGGCATGCTGGATCATGTTTTGAACGTTCCTTCCATATTCTGGAAGCAACAGTTTACCTCTTGCCGTGTTATATTCCATTCAGTTTTTTTTGTCTTTCGAAACGTTTCGTGTTCCGAAGCTACTAATTTTCAAGGTGCTTCGCAAGTGCGTTGTCGAACAAACCTTTCGCTTCTTGAATAAATCCGAAGTGCTCATCGTCAATCATCATCTTCCCTTTTGTTACATGTCCGAGTAGTGTGAAGCTCACATTTGATCCAGCCATACGCTCGATGAACTCATCTTCGCTGTTTTCGTCAACTGATACCACAACTCTTCCCTGACCTTCACCGAACAAGAACGCATCCTCACGAATTTCAGAATCCGTTACGATGTCGAAACCAAGTTCGCGTGGCATCGACATTTCCGTCAATGTTACAAATAATCCTCCATCCGCTACGTCATGTGCAGCATTAATCAAGCGATCATCAATCAATCCACGAAGTACTTGGTGCATCTGGTACTCTTCTTCTAAGTCGAAGTAAGGAGCTGGCGATGCTTTCACTCCGTGATATGTTGCCAAGTATTCTGAAGAGTTGATATCATTGTGGGATTGTCCGATAATGAAAATCAAATCTCCTTTTTGCTTGAAGTCAAGCGTCATTTTCTTGTCTTTGTCCTCCAACAAACCAA
This sequence comes from Flavobacteriales bacterium, assembly GCA_013373595.1. Lineage (GTDB taxonomy): Bacteria > Bacteroidota > Bacteroidia > Flavobacteriales_D > Crocinitomicaceae > UBA4466. The sequence continues at coordinate 4,560 of JABXHO010000112.1, forward strand.
TCATTCCGATAGTCGGTGTAGGGAATACTGGAATTTCTTGTCCATCCTTTACCGTTTGGTTGTAGAACGATACATTTCCTCCAGTTACAGGTGTCTCAAATTTCAAACATGCTGCCGACATTCCTTTAATTGCACCGACAAACTGCCAGTATGATTCTGGGTTGTATGGGTTTCCGAAGTTCAAACAGTTGGTGATTGCACTAGGCACACCTCCCGAACATGCGATGTTTCGTGCCGCTTCAGAAACAGCAATCATCGTTCCTACTTCAGGATCTGCATTTACATAACGTGAATTACAGTCAACTGTCATTGCCAACGCGCGATTTGTTCCTTTGATATTTACGAGGGCAGCATCCGAAGGAGCGTTTGTCACCATGTTTTTCGTTCCTACCATTGAATCGTATTGCTCGTATACCCATCGCTTCGATGCGATATTTGGATACTGAAGCAATTGGAACGCCACTTCTTTCAAATCTTCTGGCTGTTCAATTGATTCGATGTCGAATTTCTTGTATTCATTGTAATAAGCAGGCTCTGTGTACTCACGTTGGTAAACTGGCGCTCCACCACCCAAAACAAGTGATTCAGCAGGAACATCTCCTACCAATTCTCCGTCCATAAAGTAGCGAACCTGTCCACCTTCTGTTACCACACCGATTTCCTCAGCGTGCAAGTCCCACTTATCAAAAATTTCTTTTACAACGTGCTCTTTTCCTTTCTGCACAACAATCAACATACGTTCTTGTGATTCCGAAAGAAGAATCTCGTAGGGTTGCATGTTATCCTGACGTGTTGGCACTTTGTCGAGGTGAATATCCATTCCGACATTCTCTCCTGCGGCACTCATTTCACATGAAGAACACGTAATTCCAGCTGCTCCCATGTCTTGCATTCCAACAATTGCGTCCGTTTCTGCCAATTCCATTGTTGCTTCGAGCAATAATTTCTCCATAAATGGATCTCCTACCTGTACCGAAGGTAAATCATTCGCAGATTCTTCTGTAATATCTTTCGAAGCGAAAGCCGCTCCTGCAATTCCATCTTTTCCTGTTGAAGATCCAACGATAAACACAGGGTTTCCAGGTCCAGCAGATGTCGCTGAAATCACTTTCTTCGGGTCCATGATTCCTGCAGAGAATGCATTCACCAATGGGTTTGTGTTATAAGATTCATCAAAGAACACTTCACCTCCCACAATTGGAATACCGAATGAGTTTCCGTAATCACCAATTCCTTTCACAACACCTTTCACCAACCACTTCGTGCGGTCTTTTTCGATGTTTCCAAAACGCAAAGAGTTCAATTGCGCAATTGGGCGAGCTCCCATTGTGAAAATATCACGGTTGATTCCTCCTACTCCAGTTGCGGCTCCTTGATATGGTTCCAAGGCGCTTGGGTGGTTGTGTGATTCAATTTTGAATACACATCCTAATCCTCCGCCGATATCTACCAATCCAGCGTTTTCCTCTCCAGCCTTCACCAACATGTGTGGGCCTTCTTTAGGTAATTGCTTCAACCAAAAAATGGAGTTTTTGTACGAACAGTGCTCCGACCACATTACTGAATAAACAGCTGTTTCTGTGAAGTTTGGAGTTCTACCTAGAATCTCCTTTACCATTTCGAATTCGTCTGCTCTAAGTCCTAATTCGACTGCTTGCTCTACCGTTGCTTCTTGCGTTGATGTACTTTCCATGAGTGCTTTTGTGTGGTGCAAATTTAAGCATAAAAAGACAGTCCTCCGACTAGAAAGAATGACTTTATTCACCAGTTTTTAACAAGCTTAGGAATTACAGATTCTGGACGATCACTTTTTTGGTTGTACTACCAGATGTTGTATTCAAGGTGATGAAATAAACGCCCACGTTTTCCGACAAATCAATCTGAATTGAATACGATTCACTTGGGATAATCGATTTGATTAATTGTCCAGATACGTTTCGAATCTCGATCGACTCAATTCTGTAGTTGTCCGATTCCAAAGATGACTCAATCGTAAACTGTCCATTCGAAGGATTCGGATACACAACGATGGAAGATTCGAGATCTAACTCTTTAATCGAAAGCCCTGAACCATTCACATTGTAACAAGCAGAAGTATCGACACAGTTATCTGAAGTAGAAATGACGGCATAAAAATCTCCTTCTCCAGAGTAGTTCGGGTCTTCCGTTACAGGATCAAACGTAGCATTCGTTGCACCTACAACAGGAGTTTGATCACTGCAATAAATCCACTGATAACTATTCGCGTTCACGGTAGCCACTAAGCCCAATTGACCAACGAGTACTGTGCTCTGATCACCCCACCACCGATAGATATTCACCGAAGAAGTGATCCAATTGGAAGCGTTTCCTGCAAGAGCGAAATTCATCAATGATCCATCATTCCCTGCACTTGTTCCATCATGCAGTTCATCAACTCCTGGGTTGGAACCTGCGGGAGTTCCCTGATCAAAATTGTAATACGTAACCAGATTTGGCTCTGTTCCTTCCTTTTTATCGTTCATTTCGAAATTCAACTCGCAGGGAGATTTCACTATGCTCCAAACAGCAAGTTCATCGATATCACCCGTGAATACTTGCGTCCCATCAGTTTTGGCTCCAATGGCCATGCTTCCATCCGCTGCAATAGAAGAATCAAAAACACCCGAAGCATAGTTCGCTTCAATTCCATTGATATAGATTCTCGCATCGCTATTGACTGCACCCCATGTAATCGCAACGTGAACCAGTTCTAGTGAATTGAGTACATCTTGCGACTGAAGACTGAAGTTGTTCCCATTCTGACGAATATAGAACAAGACTTCTCCTGTTGAATTTAAACTAATCGAAGCGAAATTATTCGCGTCAAACTGAGCAAACATGACCCGCTGAAATGCCCCAATGGTTGGAGTCATCCACAGTTCAACAGTAAAATCATTTGTACCAATTGCGTTAAAAACTGCAGGCAGTGGACAGCTCACATAATCATCAGTACCATCAAAACTCAGTGCGTTTCCAGAAGATTGAGATTGACCATTCAGTGCTATCACTGAAATAAAAAGGATAAAAAGTAAAGATCGTTTCATAGTATGGTTAAAAAAGGTTGCCTCAAGTAAAATTAGACAGAATTCGAATCACGACCAAAACTTCTTTTCGAATTAATGATTAACTTCGCGGTATCAATTTTTTGGAAATTATGAGTTACGATATTATAGTAGTCGGGAGTGGCCCCGGAGGATATGTTGCAGCGATCAGAGCTTCTCAATTGGGAATGAAAACTGCCATTGTAGAACGTTCAGAACTAGGAGGAATCTGTTTGAACTGGGGATGTATCCCTACAAAAGCTCTTTTGAAAAGTGCTAACGTGTTCGAATACTTGTCGCATGCATCTGATTACGGAATCAAAGTTGAAGGTGGTGAAGCTGACTTCGAAGCGATGGTTGAGCGTAGCCGTGGTGTTGCCAATGGAATGAGCAACGGGATTCAATTCTTGATGAAGAAAAACAAGATTGATGTCATCAAAGGAACAGGTACCTTGAAAGCTGGAAAGAAAGTTTCTGTCGTTGATGAAGAAGGAAAAACAACGGAGTACGCTGCCGAAAAAGGAATTATTATTGCTACTGGTGCTCGCTCACGCGAATTGCCAAATCTTCCACAAGATGGAGAGAAAGTAATTGGTTACCGTCAAGCAATGACATTACCAAAACAACCAAAGAAAATGGTGGTTGTTGGTTCTGGAGCAATTGGTGTAGAGTTCGCATACTTCTACAACGCAATTGGAACGGAAGTAACGATTGTAGAATACATGCCAAACATCGTTCCGATTGAAGATAAAGATGTTTCTAAGCAATTGGAAAAATCATTCAAGAAGTCTGGAATTAAAATCATGACAGATTCTTCTGTAGAATCAGTTGATACAAGCGGTGACGGATGTAAAGTAAAAGTAAAGACCAAAAAAGGAGAAGAAACATTGGAATGCGATGTTGTACTTTCTGCAGTTGGAATTACGGCTAACATCGAAAACATCGGATTGGAAGATTTAGGAATTGTTACCGATCGCGGACGCATCTTGGTGAACGATTACTACCAAACGAACATGCCAGGATACTACGCAATTGGTGATGTAATCCCAACAGCGGCATTGGCACACGTTGCTTCAGCAGAAGGAATCATCTGTGTAGAGAAAATTGCTGGTGAAAACCCAGATGTATTGGACTACAACAACATCCCAGGATGTACGTACTGTTCTCCTGAAATTTCATCTGTTGGAATGACGGAAGCAGCCGCAAAAGAAGCAGGAATTGAGATCAAAGTGGGTAAATTCCCATTCTCAGCTTCCGGTAAAGCGAGTGCGGCAGGAGCAAAAGACGGATTTGTGAAATTGATCTTCGATGCGAAATACGGTGAACTTCTAGGAGGACACATGATCGGAGCAAACGTTACTGAAATGATTGCTGAAATCGTTGCAATTCGCAAATTGGAAACAACAGGTCACGAATTGATCAAAACGGTTCACCCTCACCCAACAATGTCTGAAGCGGTGATGGAAGCGGCAGCTGCTGCTTACGATGAGGTGATTCACTTGTAGGTCGATTTTCGATTTTCCGTGGACTGAGCGAAGTCGAAGTCCGAAATAGAACATACTGAAAAACGCTAGCTTATCCCGATAACTTTCGGGAGGGTTAGCGTTTTTTTATTGGGCGTTACCCATTGGGTCGGGCTATCCGCTCCTTTCTCTGCCGAAACGTCAGAGGAAATCCACTACTATCCCTAACGCGAGCAAACGCTTACCATCAAAAGTTTATCTTTGAGTAAGAACCAATTCTACCTTTCATGAAGAAATTTGTTGTATTCTTTCTTTTAAGTTCCGTCCATTTTTTGACTTTCTCTCAGGAGCATCAAAACTTGAACACCCAAGAAGCACTCGTTGCGAACAAAGTGTATCGCATGGACGAATACGACGGATTGGATTCCGCTGCTTTCAAACAGGAGTTCCCAAATGGCTACTACTCTATTTTCAATGAAGAAGGCTTGGTGATCAAAGCGAATAACTACTACTCATATGACTTTTCGGGAGAAGAGCCTAAGCACGATGAATACATCAATTACTCTTTTTACGACGAAAACGATCAACGCATTGGATTCATCCAACAATTTACTAAAGGAGATGAGCCCTTTCGGATTATTTCCCTGAAATCAATTTCTGAAGATGAAGAAACCGTTCAATATGCGAGCATTGAACCTTCCTTTCTCGGGTACAAGGTTGAATTCGATAAGCGAGACTATAACGCCGTCATGAGTTCCGTGGGTGATACCGTTGAAATTACACCAACCCATCATCGGGCTTATGGAGTGAGAGACTCTTCTTTCATGTTGGACATCTTCTATTCTCGCACATCAGGCCTAATTGACTCAACTATCTACCACAACAAGTGCCTTGGAAAGGTGCGCTCGGAAAAATGCCAATCGAAGTTCTTTTATACCTATGATGAAAACGGAAACATTGTTTCTAAACGAATGGAATCTCATTCAAACACCTCTGAAATAAATCCATATCGAGTACGCACAGCTTCGTACAATGAAAAAGGCTTGGTGGAAACCTTAGAAACAAACTATCGAAGTTCTTCCATCAATGATCGGGAAGTACGAAAATTCGTGTACACCTTCCGAGAGGAAGATTAATTGGAAGTACTATGCTCGTCTCGATTCTTCTCCCCTTTCACAATGCCGCGCCTTGGATCGCAGAAACCATTCGTTCCATTCAAGCACAAAGTTATGCAGACTGGGAATTGATTGCTGTGAATGATTTTTCAACGGACGATTCACGCGCGATTCTTCAAGCACTGGCTGCAACCGATGAACGCATTCGCATCTTCCAAAACGAAGAAAAAGGAATCATTCCTGCCTTGCAATTGGCACTTTCACATGCAGCAGGCGATTATTTCACTCGAATGGACGCAGACGACATCATGTCCGAACAACGATTGGAGTTGATGATCAAAAAAATGGAGACTTCTCCCACAAAAACGATTGTTACAGGAAAAGTAAAATACTTTACTCGGAACGACGGGGTTCAACCGATAGTTATCGGATTCGACGGGCTCAATGTACAATCTCACCTCTCTATTTCCAAGGGATATTTAGCGTACGAATCATGGTTAAATCAACGCATTGATCAAAACGACCACTTTGATCACATCTACCGCGAATGCGTAGTTGCTTCACCGAATTGGCTGGCACGAACCAATGAAATCCGTGAAACGAAGATTTTTGATCAATTGGAATATCCAGAAGATTACGACATGACATTCCGATGGATGACGAATGGTTTTACCATTTCAGGAATTCCTGAAACCACATTGTTTTGGAGGGAGCATCCCGACCGAACATCCAGAAATTCATCGATCTACGATCAGGCCTCCTTTTTTGCGCTGAAACTAGGGTGGTTCCATGAACTTCATCCGACCGAATCAGTAGCCATTCTCGGTGCAGGTATCAAAGGGAAATTGACCGCTCAACACCTCATCAATGAAGGAAGAGATTTTCACTGGTTCGATTTGGAATGGAAAAAATATGGAGCTCCTATCCTAGGTAAACAGATCGAAAACTATGAGGATTTATCTACCGAAAAATTACTGATTGCCGTATATCCAAGCAACAAAAAACCCTTGCTCGCTTTTTTAAACGAGAAGGGTTTCGAAATAGGAAGAAACGCTTGGTTTCTATAGGAAATACTTATTTGTGTCCGATGCCGACTTTCATTCCAAAATTAAACACGTAGCGCGCATACGAGTTCGAAGTTGGCTGCCACTTGTACGTGTAGGTATTGTTTGCATATTCGCTCGCTTGGAAGTAGCTATTATCTTGTTGCTGACCGATGCCTAATCCTGTAAAAAAGTCAAACGAAAAGCTTTTTGACAACCACATTTGGTATCCAAAATTCAACGCGAAACTCGTAAGTAATTGTGAACCTTGTTTGTCTGGAAGCATTCCCGATATATCTCTCAGCCCGTAATTCTTTTGCCTTACTCTAAAAATCGGTGAAAGGTAAAAACGATTGAGCGCCTCTGTTTCATCCAAAGGATAGAATCGGTAGCCTGCTTCTGCGAAGAAGCCAACCCCACTTGTTTGATAGGTTCCTCCACCTCCGTAATACGGGTCGATGTAGTGATTACCTCCATTTCCACCGAGTGCAATGTTCGATATTGTTGGACCTAATCCAATTTCGAAACTGGACTGCTTAGATATTTGTCTTTCATACGAGAAATTGATTTCTCCAACTAGCATCTGAGTAGGTGTAAATTTCACTACTCCGATGTTATCATTGAGGCGAATTTTTTTCTCACCTCTTTTTCGAGAACTCTGTTGAATCACGATAAAATCGTCTTGCGCAAGCCCCGAGAAAACAACCACAAGCACCGCTGCGATTGTAGATAATGCTTTTTTCTTCATAACGTGTTTAGCTTTGTACGTATAACTAAGTTATAACAATCTTATTGCACGACCAATACATCTTTTTTCGAGAAAAGACGCGTATCAAACTCGAAGTCAATTCGCCCGAGTTGAATCCCTGCCCAACCGACCTGGTTGATCAACACTGTTTCACCATTCGCATTCACTTCTTCGGTTGGCTTTTCCAAAAAAGTATGTGTGTGTCCACCGATAATTAAATGAATGTTGGATGTTTTCTGCGCCAAGACGCGATCCGACACCTTTTCAGAATCGTATTCATATCCCAAATGCGACAGACAAATGATTAAATCACATCCTTTTTTCTTGAGCTTTTCAGCACGTTCATTTGCTATTTCGATAGGATCAAGGTAAACGGTTTCTCCAAACTTCGTATCTGGAACCAATCCTTTCAACTCTACTCCCACGCCGAAAATTCCAATTTTAACGTTCCCTTTTTTGATGATCTTAACCTCTTCGGTATGACCATCGATGGGTGTATTTTTAAAATCGTAGTTGGAGCAAACAAAAGGGAAATTCGCGTATTGCTTTGCCTTCACAAAGCCATCCATCCCTCCATCAAAATCGTGATTCCCCATTGTAGCTACATCGTAGCCCAATTTCGACATCAATTTCATTTCGAGTACACCACCGAACTTATTGAAATAAGGAGTTCCTTGAAAAATATCTCCTGCATCCAACAAGAGTACGTTCTCCTCCTCGGATCGTATTTTCTGGATCATCTCATACCGACGAGCCACTCCTCCTTTACCTGGGTATTTTGAATGATTCTCAGGAAAAGGGTCAATATTTGAGTGTGTATCATTCGTGTGAAGAATAGTCAACTTGTTCTTTGGATCACGCTTACCCCATGATTGCGACAGAAGGTTCGGCGAAAGTATCAACCCGCCAGAAACGACAACACTATTACGTAAAAATCTTCTTCTTTCCATTAGATATGAATTCTGATTTCGTCTGACCACAACAACAACTTTTGCTCTTTGGCTACGCGCACAAATGCATCGCGGAGAAGTTCATCCGTATGCGTTACACTCATCTTTTGCTGAAAAAAATTCATGTTGTCACCTCCGTTCATTAAGTAGTTTGATGTTAAAATCCAGACTGTTTTCGTGTCTTCATTCACTCCATCAACCATCAACTTTCCATTTTTTAGTTCCGCTCCTGAAATAGGTTCTCCGCCGGAAGCTGTCAAATAAGCAGCGATATCTTCAAGCGATTCAACGGGCATTTCGACCCAAACAACTTCGTTATCGAAAGGCATCAGTTTGAACATATCGCCCAGCGTCACATCTCCTTCGTTAATCGAATTTCTTAATCCACCTACATTTAGCAGGCTGAATACTGGTCCTGAAAGTTTTGCTTTTCCAATTTGAGAAGAGAGCAAAGCATCCGCTGCCCAATTATTGAGCGATCCTCCAGGTCTCCCCCTCTCAAAAGGTCTTTCTGCGTACGCAATCACCGCATTCATTTCGGCATTCAATTCCTCTTTGTAAGGAGCAACAATACTGTCTATCGTATTTGCCTCTCCGTCGTGATTTACAACATCAACATTCGCAGAAGAAGACGAATTCAGTATTATCTTATCAACAGAAGAGCAGGCCAAAAGACCTGCTCCAACTGCAATTAATATGATGTGTTTTATCATTATTTAATGATCAATTTTCGTTGAGCACTTCCGTAAGGTGTTTCCACACGAACCATGTATACTCCTGATCCAATCATCTCTTTTGTTAATTGAAGAACTGGAAGATTTACATCGTTTCCTGTCAATACAACACGTCCTTTCAAGTCAACTACTTCGTAGTTTGTGATATCTGTTCCGTTCACTTGAACATAAACAACATCATCCGAAGGAACTGGGAATACAACAAAGTTCGCTTCCAATTTCTCTTGAAGACTAGCCACACATCCTTCTGATTGGTGTGCGTTTGCATCAAAATCAATGTAACATGCGTAGTCTACAGAATCAATGAATGGATTTCTGTTTCCTTGAAGGCTGTAGATGTATTCATGACGTGCAATTTCGTAGTTATCTGGAGCATCTGCAAAGTGCCAGCTACGCAATGTTTCTTGTGATTGCTTGTCTGAATTCACATTTCCTGTCAAGTTGAAATCGTATGCTACCACCATGTACATGATTGAACGTGCTGCGTTTCCTTTTTGGCTATCACGTGGTTCGTAAACCAATTGAGATCCTTTGTACCCAACTGAACCTCCGAGGTAGTTAAATACAACTGTTCCGTCGATATCATCCAATGCAAGGTTACTACGTGGAGTATTCGCCTCGTCCAAGTTTGCAGGGTACAAGTTGTGTTGGTCATTGTACTCAGCTTCTTCTGGGCTATCTGCAGGGAATGTTGGCATCCATGAGTGTGCAAATGTGTGCTCACGGCTATATCCTGTTGCTGTCCAATCGAAAATTCCTGAGAACACTTTACGCTCACCAGACAATGCACATGTTACGTACGAATCTCCGTTTGTTGTATCTCTCACTTCAAACTCATTCATCATTGTTTGTTTGTACATGAAGTAAGTGATTTCGTTGTGTGGATTGATCAAGTTGTACAAATCTGTGTTGAATGTTGTTGCATTCTTGTCGATTCCTGTGTAGTATGTTCCGATGTTCTCACCAAGACTTGAAACGTTTCCTGTCAACGCTGAAGTTGTCAAGTAGTTTTCAAATCCGTTTGATCCATTGAAAGCGTATACCGCGAA
>JABXHO010000046.1 GCA_013373595.1 Flavobacteriales bacterium
GAAAAAAGAAGTACTAGATATTCGCTATTTTTAAAACAAAAACTAAATATAACAGACCCTATACTGCATCCGCGCGCCACTTCGTTATGCGCTGTACGCAGTATAGCGTCATAACGTTATGTACAATGAAACCCATCACGTGATGACAATCTTTATACTTTCTGCAAGGTCGTCGAAAATTACGTCAAAGTCATTCATTTTGTCACATACTCGACTACGTAACTCTATCATAAAAGGACATTTTTCAAAATGTTCATATTCGTCTGAATATGGATCTTCTTCGTCATCAAGGGTGGCGTTAATATGATCTTCCGCGAGTTCTATAAATTCATTAAAAACGAATATCGGCTTGTGTTCATCGTCTTTTAAATAATCTAGGATACCCATAATATGAACTATTTCAGATACTTTATCTCCATAAACAGGATATAATTCATCAATTCTAAATGATCTTAATACGGAGGAGTTCAATACTGGGAAATTTCCCAAAGAGAGTGAATGATCAAATTTGTTAATCTCAGTTCTTATGCTATTCGTCTCCTGCTTCAAAGTTATTGTTGTGGGCAAAATGACATCTGACAAATATCTATTGACAGTACGTCTTATTCGTTTCTCCTCCTTTCTTCTTAAAAAATACTGCACCAGAAGTGAAACTGTAGCCCCGACGCATGCTGCTATTACGGTGAGGAGAATTTTTTCATTTAATAAATCGGACAAGGTGGTAAGTTTTTAGATTAAACATGTTCTCAATAAAATACTAAAAAGAGAGGAAATCTAAGTCGAATGGTCACTTCAAAGGAATGTACATAACACAACCTACACTTCATGCCGCAAAAGTGTTATATTCGAGAAGCGGCACGAAAGCGTAGCTTGGAACCGTTATACGCAATGACGGTTTGGGTGCGCCATATCCGAGAGATGCCCAAAATAGGTATCACCCAAACAAGGTTAAAGAGCATGAACAGATCATATTGATTGTGCAATAATTTTCTTCTTCTTTTGCCGTCACACGCAACAGTATTTGCAAATTCCCGTTAGTCAGTTTGCAATACACTTGCCCTGCCCTCCCAAAACGTTCTTCGTGCAACGGTTTTGGTTAAAATTTGAATAAATTCTTCGAGTTGACGATTAGAGATTTATTCTGCTTCGCCTATTTGTCTAATTTTCTCTTGACAAATTTCTGCTGTTAGCCTTTTTAGATCGCTGACGCGATCTGATAGGTATTGCAGTTCTTCTTTGGTTATTCCATACTCGTCCATTTTATAACGAGCGTCTATGTACGCTTTCTTCAGAAGTTCAAACAAACGTTTTTCTTCATTTGTACCTTGTGGAAATACTGCAAACTGCTTATCACACATTTCAGCTTTAATGCCTAAAGTTTCGAGGTTGTGATCTTTTGGTCTGTAATCTGTGAAAACCAATAAAATAGTTGTGTAATAGCGTTCGGTAGCTTGATGCAGATTAAAAGCGGCTAAATGAAAATCAGGCTTATTAATGCAATAATCAAATAGGTCTAAAAACCCATTTGCACTTTCATACCATTGGTCAAAATAGTCTTGTGCTTTCTTTTGGTATTGTTCAGCGGTTAATTGCTTTGGCTCTGCAAGTTTAAAATTTCCTGAATCGTACAATACAATTCCTTCTTTCTTGATGTCTTTGAAAAAGTAATTGCCAATTTTCAAAGCTTCATTCAAGTGCTTAATTCCGTGAAAAATCAGACTCACAGGAGTCGTTACCTCTCCTGTTTCAATCAGTTCAGTTTTTACTTTCCCTTCAATTCTGAATTTTTGCTTTAAATCTTCGTGCTTTAAGACAACAAGTATATCGTAATCGCTTCGATATTCGTAAGTAACTCCTTTTTCAATGTACTTGTCTTCAACCCAATTCCCACGTGCATAGCTTCCAAACAAAACCACCATTTCAACTTCTTTGAAGTCAGAAATGAGTTGAGCAATTTTAATTAACTCTTCTTGTTTGGATTGCGGTATTTGATTTAATGATTTGTTCACAAATAATAATTCAAATGCAAGGTAATATTTATTACACTATGTCATACAGTTACTACGTGACAAATTATCAATCAAATAGTGTTCGGTCGATAAATGATTTAATCTTTCTTTCTTTAACTGTATCAGTTTCTTTAATCTGTCCAAATAACAAGGAAGAATCAGGATCATGATCATTCCAATTTTCTTTTACGATATCATTATTAAAATTCGCATAACAATAAAGGCATTTGTGCAAACATGTATTATACGCCCCTATATCAATACTTTCAATGCATCCACAAGCCTCTCTTTGATTCTTGTCCTTTTTTACACTTAACTTCCCTCCAATAATTCTTTCAATCAGTAAATTATCAATGCATTTCCCATGTGATATGCCGTACTCTTCTAAATCAATATCTTCAGCGCAGGTTTCAATTTTCAAATTGTACAACTTTGCAATTCTTTTCAGTTCTTTGCTCAGTTTTAAAATTTCGTATTCGCTTAATTCCCTCGCACTTGTTCCTTTTAAGTTTCTTTCGGTTTTTTTATATAGATCCAAAAAACTTATTGTACACCTTTCTGTATGCCTATGAAGTTTCTGAGCCAGTTTTTCAAAATATTTCACATGATATTCATGACCAATTTCTTCCGTATAAAAAATCGGATCATATCGCCAGTTTATACGATGTTTTCCTACTTCTTCCGAAAGCAACTTAAAAGTTTTAATTAGTTCACTTTTTCTTGGAACACTTGGCTCAAGCTTTTTATCATACGAATTCAATGAAAATTGAAAATAAAAATTGTACTCGTTCAACTCTGACAAACGCTTAATAAAAGTTTTTGGATTTTTTGTCCATAAAACAATACAATCTATATCCTGCGGATTCAATGGTACGCGACTAACGAAATTTTTGTTTATTGGGTTTCTTACATCCACAAATCCAGCTTTTAGTCTATTAAAAAACCATTCTGTGTAAAATGCTGGAATATCTGTTCTTCGGCTCGCACTAATAATCATTATCGTACTTTTTTAATTATCATCTGTGCGGAAGTTGAGTTTGACCAAGCTTGGTAGCGGATTCTAATATCTTCTGGAATCTCAGTAATAAGTTGTAATTCCGGTATTCTAACACCGTAATTCCAACCTCCCAAATAACTAAACCTTTCATTGACAAATGAACCTGGATCATCTTGATTTAATAAACTAAAAAGTGTACCAAAATGGTTTCTGGCAAGGGTGTTATGATTAATGTCATTGATAATTATTATTGAATTGGGCTCCATTTGTTCAATGATTACATTTTTCAAATCATTAAGAAATTCAGTCATATTGCCATGCCGATGAATATGTGACAACAAATACGAAAGCACTAATACATTGGGAGTAAAATCCAATTCTGGGAATAACTGAAAAACATCCCGATAATGGAAATTAAGAGAAACTTGCTCCTGATCTGTAAATATATCTTCTATCTTTTGATGTACAGGTTGCCAACGCAAGTTGAGATCAAACCCGTGATAATTAATTTCTTTCTCGTTAAACGTATTGTAAGCGGCAAATAAATCAGAACAAGGACCACATCCGATTGAAAGAATATTCAATCGCTCCATTTCTTGAAAATTATTGAACCTCGTAAATAATTGAGCTACTTCTGATGAATACTTATAGATATATGTACATACATAGTGATTAATCATATTATCACAGTCATAATCTCTTCCACTACCATTGTGTATAGCAGCTAAACAATTAACACAATTTTTCGGAGTACCACAAGCCTCATTATTACAAGCATTTCCTGTATTAAAACCTAAATCACAGTGTTCTACAAGTCTATTTATCATCTTTTTAAAATATCAATGGAACTAAACATTAACATACCAATTCCAACTGAATCTACAAAGACTTTTATCAATTATCAAGCAAAATAATGAATGGTTCTATTAATTATCTCTTCACACACATTTTGCTATGCTTCGCTCCGCAAAAAAAGTGTTTCGTTTGGTTGATTGAATCAGAAGAAGAAAATTATTAAAAACGAACGCTTCCTGAAGACTCAATATTGGTATGGAGATCAATGATCTGTTCATGCTCTTTAAGGAAGTGCGTATAACAGAACCTCATGCTTCATGCCGAAAAGTGTTATATTCGAGAGTCGGCACGAAAGCATAGCTTCAGACCGTTATGCACAACGATAGCCACACTAGATAGACAACCTAAAAAAAACTATTCTGTCCATTCAGCTCTTTCCAAAGCCTGCTCCCATTTGTCTCGGTTGGTACCTAATTCGCGTTCTGTTTTTCGCGCTAAACAGTACTCGCCAATAGTGTTGAATAAAAACAAACAATCACTATCAAAAACTCCTACTTTTCTAATCTTCAAATCCACGACGAGCATTTTCTTTGTTTCAAAAAAACCATTAATTGTGCGTGAGCCGCCCGTTAAACAAAACTTTCCTTCTAGGTACTGTGTCAAAAAACAAGTAATTTCATTAAAA
>JABXHO010000121.1 GCA_013373595.1 Flavobacteriales bacterium
ATTGTTTATTTTTAGGACGTGTAAATCTTGATTATCACACACCCATAAATTGTCGTCTGGGTCAATTTCAATGTCCAAACGTTTTGTGAAATTAACAGGACAATTACTTTGGTCGTACACCAATGTCCAATCTTGAACACTTCTATCGTAGTAACCAATGTACTGAGGATAAAAGCCGAGTGTTCCCCCATCGCCAAAAACAGCCCAAATATTATCCTGACTATCAAATTCAAATTCGATGATGCTTGGGTAGGGCATGTTTGGTGTATTGTTCATTGTGATGGTATCAACGAATGATTCACCATAGGCAAGGGAGAATCCTTGTTCGCCTGCTACGTAAAGCGTATCGGAATTTCGTGCGAATTTAAAGTCGTGATTGGACCAATCGAGTAAGTTACAGGTGTCAGGGCTGTAGTATGTTGCAGCATCGAAAGTAGTGTTGAGTTTTGAAATTACATCATAAAATGAAGTACTTTTCCATGCACTCCCATTTTTGACAGCAAGTCTCTTGGAATTTGAAGAGTTATAGGATAAACTGCTTTCTGTTAGTCTTATGAAATCATCATTTTCTCTACAGAAATATATTGTGTCTGCATCAGTAGAAATAGATGTGCCTTTATCAAAAGCGCCCTCATACATCCAAGTTATTCCATCATAGGAAAATGCCCCATCAAATTCATGTAGTAAAAATGTTTTGCTCGATGAAAAATCAATCCCAATAAAATGTCGGGAATTCACATCCATAAACGGCATGTTGGAAGGCGTAAACAAGGTCATTGAACCGTCGTTATTGATTCGCTTGATGTTGAAATTTGATTGTGATAAATTGGAAATGAACCACATCGTTCCGTCGTAGGGATTGATTTCAAACTGGCTGTAATTGGTTGAAACAAAACTTGCCCCCGTGTAAGTCAATGCATTATAGTGCTCGTGCGGAATGGTTTGCCAGCTTTGGGCTTGTACATTCGCACAGAGAACTAATAGTAATAGAGTTAGGTATTTCATCATTCAATGACCACTTTTTGATTTCCTACTACTGCTCCATGGTCTAATAAACGTAGGATATACGTTCCTTTTTTCTCAATGGAAATTTCAGGAGTGTACTTTATCGTTTTTACCAACCTTCCAGAAAGATCACGAACCTCAATGTCGCTCACATTTGCCTCTGTTTGAATGGAAAGGACTCCGCTCGAAGGGTTTGGGAATACCGAAAAGGAACTGTTTTCTTCTTCCACTAACGAAAGCCAGCTAGGAGTGTTGTTGATCTTCAATACATGTAGGTCGAAAATATCGCACACCCATAAATTGTCGTCTGGGTCAATTTCAATGTCCAAACGTTTTGTGAAATCAACAGGACAATTACTTTGGTGGTACACCAATGTCCAGTCTTGAACACTTCTGTCGTAGTAACCAATGTACTGAGGATAAAACCCGAGTGTTCCCCCATCGCCAAAAACAGCCCAGATGTTATCCTGACTATCAAACTCAAATTCGATGATGCTTGGGTAAGGCATGTTTGGTGCATTGTTCATTGTGATGGTGTCAACGAATGTTTCACCATAGGCAAGGGAGAATCCTTGTTCGCCTGCTACGTAAAGCGTATCGGAATTTCGTGCGAATTTAAAGTCGTTATTTACAGTACTAAGTAAGTTACAGGTGTCAGGGTTGTATGATGTACTTACGTCAAGAGTACTATTTAATTTTTGAATAAAGTCATAAAATGAGCTACTTCGCCAAGCATTTCCGTTCTTAGCGGCTAGGCGTCTACAATTTGTATAATTAAATGTAACATCTGTTTCCGAAATTCTGACGAGGCTTTCACCTTCCCTTCCAAAGTATAGTGTGTCTGCGTCAGAGCTAACATATGTACCCTTATCAAAAGCGCCTTCATACACCCATGTAGTGCCATCATATGATAATGCCCCATCAAACTCATGTAGTAAAAAGGTTTTACTAGAAGAAAAATCAACACCGATAAAATAGCGAGAGTTAACATCCATAAATGGCATGTTGGAAGGGGTGAAAAAGGTCATTGAACCGTCGTTATTGATGCGTTTGATGTTAAAATCACCGCTACTAAACTTATTTGAAATAAACCACATGGTTCCATCGTAAGGATTGATTTCAAACTGGCTGTAATTAGTGGAGACGATATTCGCACCATTGTAGGAACTAATGTTGTAATGTTCCATAGGAATGGTTTTCCACGTTTGAGCTTGGACATTGGCAGAGAGGACTAAAAGTAATAGAGTTAGGTATTTCATCATTCAATGACCACTTTTTGATTTCCTACTACTGTTCCATGGTCCAATAAACGTAGGATATACGTTCCTTTTTTGTCAATGGAAATTTCAGGAGCGTACTTTATCGTTTTGATTAAACGTCCAGAAAGATCACGAACCTCAATGTCACTCACATTCGCTTCTGTTTGAATGGAAATAACTCCGCTTGAAGGGTTTGGAAACACCGAAAAGGAACTTTTTTCTTCTTCCACTAATGAAAGCCA
>JABXHO010000056.1 GCA_013373595.1 Flavobacteriales bacterium
AACCTGCGACCTCCTGCTCCCAAAGCAGGCGCGATGACCGGGCTACGCTACACCCCGTAGCTATTTGTATTCAAATATTCCAACGTTTTTAACTGAGAATCGCTTTCCTCAAACGCGAGGGCAAAATTAATGAATTAAATTACTTTCGCAATAGTATTTGGAAAAAAATCGTGTTTTATTTTCAAAAAAGACGTGGTGGAAAGACTTCATTTCAAAATAGAGAATCTTTTATGAGGGTACATTTATCTCATAATCATTTAATTAATAGATTCAAATTCTTTTTTCTAACTTGTGCAAACCTAAAAAAACAGAAGATGAAAAAATATGGACTTCAGTTAATTCTATTCACAGGACTCATTTTTACACTCACACAATGTCAATCAGCGAAAAAAGGGGAGGAATTTGTGAATGGCTTTTTTATCGCAATCATGAATCAGAATTATGAAAAAGCGGTAGATATGATAGATCTTCCTGCCATAGGAAACTCAACAGATATTCTTCAACAAGTTCAATTGATCGGAAATAATCCAATAAATGGACAGTTGAAACGCTTCAAAAAAGGAATGGGCTTCAATACAAACATTAAAAACGGCGTTACGACTGTAGAGTTGGATTACAAGTTAACCTACGAGAATGGAGAAAATGTTGTCCATGTGGTTACCCGAGATAAAGGAGACGGATTTAAAATTGTATCCGTGCAATAAAGTATTGAATACGTTATAAGTTAAGCGAAAAATTCCAAAACGCTTCCGTATTGAAGTCGTGATACTTTCAGTATTTTTGCGCTCGAACGATGATGCGATTGGGAGCTCCATATTTTGTTTTACTGAACCTATTCCTGCTCTTTTCGAGTGGAGTTGGCTCTCAGGTGCGCACATATGCAATCCAAAGAAGTGCTGACGAAATCAAAATTGACGGAGAATTAACGGAGCCGCAATGGGAAGCAGCCGAGATTGCAGCTGATTTCACCGAAAATTATCCTCAGCCCGGTATTTCATCTCGTTACAAGTCGAAGGTGCGGATGTACTACGACGATAATGCGTTATACATCGCTGGGGAAATGTTTGATCCAAAACCTGATTCGGTCAGTTATACGCTTTCTCAGAGAGACGATTGGGGAAATGCCGATTGGTTTGCTGTTACCTTGGACCCATACGCAAATAATATCAACGCATTTTGTTTTAGTGTCACAGCGGCTGGGGTAGAGTACGATGCCTTGTTGTATACAGATGATTCGGATGTTAGCTGGAATGCTGTATGGAGAAGTGCCGCTAAACGCCAAGATTATGGTTGGTCTTTCGAAATGAAAATTCCATTTTCTGCAGTTCGATTTCCCAATAAAAAGGTGCAAGAGTGGAACGTCAACTTTATTCGCCAAGTGAGAAGAGATCGACAGAAATCTTATTGGAATGAAGTCGACCCTGAAGTGTTTGGTGAAATTACGCAGGCTGGTAAAATGGTCGGAATGGAGAATGTGGAGTCGCCGATTCGATTGTCGTTTACCCCGTATGTGACTGGATATATCGAGAATTCCTTTGATGAAGTCGCTCAAAAACAAACGTGGGGACAGCGCCTTACGGGAGGATTGGATCTGAAATATGGTCTGAATGATGCATTTACGCTCGACATGACCTTGATTCCCGACTTTGGGCAAACTACTTCGGATAAGCAAATTCTGAATTTGGGGCCGTTTGAGGTGCGTTTTGATGAAAATCGTCCGTTCTTCTTAGAAGGAACTGATTTATTCAGTATTGGTGGTGTGTTTTACTCACGACGGATTGGCGCGCAGCCCTTCAATAGACAAGCCGCAGAAGCAAGTGTTAACGACTCGATAGGAGAAACGGTTACGCGAAGTCCAGGACTGGCTCCGCTAATCAACGCGACGAAGGTTTCTGGTCGAACTTCTTCTGGTTTAGGTGTGGGTGTCTTCAATTCGATTGAAAATAGAGCATTTGCAACGATTGCCGATTCCACAGGAAATGAACGTTCGGTTCAGGTGCATCCTTTTACGAATTACAATGTGTTTGTATTATCGCAAAACCTCAAAAATAACAGTACGGTTTCGTTAGTGAATACAAATGTGACAAGGGAAGGGGGGAACCGCGATGCGAATGTAACGGTTGGTCAAACGAACTTGTTTTCGAAAGATCGAACCTATTTGTTGAATGCAGAGGTGAAAGTTTCTTCCATTTTTGAAGATCAATCTCCAACATTAGGTCATGCGGTGAGTGTTGGCTTGTCGAAGGTGTCGGGAGTGTGGCGTTATGGCTTATCGTACGATGAGTTGAGTGATACCTACGATCCCAATGATCTCGGCTTCCTATACAATAACAATACACGAAATTACTACGCAAACGTCCGTTGGAACGATTTTACACCAGGTAAGTATTTCCTGCGAAAGTGGATAAGTGCAGGAATCTATTACGAGGAATTGTATAAACCCAAGCTTTTCTCCTACGGAGGGTTTGATTATCAGGCGGTAGGAACCTTCAAGAATTTTTTAACCGTAGGATTAGACGGAAGCGTTAACCCTTTCGGAGAAGTCGATCACTTTGAGTCGCGCAGGTTCGGAAACGAAGTTCGATTTAAACCGAACGCTTCAATTGGTGGGTTCTATTCGAGTGATTACAGCAAACGTTTCGCGCTTGACCTTCGATTTTGGTACAAGCAATTTGTGAACTCTTCGCAGAAAGGAGCCAACTTTGAAATCAGTCCTCGTGTGCGCATGTTCGAGCGCTGGTTCTTGGTGTACAGCACAAGTTGGGATTTCATCACGGCAGATTATGGTTACGTCCGTCCACTCGAAAGTAGCTACGAAGAGGACATCATTCTTGGATTCAGAAATAGAATTATCACCGAAAACTCCCTGCGAACTGAATTCATTTTTACAAAGCGAATGGGAGTGGATATTCGTGTAAGGCATTATTGGCAACAAGTGGAATACTACAATTTCAATCGATTGTTGAAAGGAGGGAAGTTGGTTGAGTCAGATTACAATCCAACGAATGCAGACGGAGCGTCGGAGCACAATACGAATTACAATGCATTTACGGTTGATGTGAATTACAGATGGGTATTCATCCCTGGAAGTGAGCTTCGTGTGGTGTACAAAAACAATATTTTCAATGCGAAGAATGAGTTGATTCCGTCTTATTTTCGAACCTTCGATGATTTGTTTACTCAACCTCAGTTGAACAGCGTTTCGATGAAATTACTGGTGTTTGTTGATGCGATTTACTTTAAGTCTCGCAAGCAAAAATTGTAGGCTAATCGATGTTTTTTGCGCGTTCATCGTTATTTTCTCATTTTGTGGTATGTTTTTTGATTTCATTCTAGCAACGTTAAACTAAATCTCAAAATATGAAGAAAGCAATACTTACATCTGTCGCAGTCGTCCTTTTTGCATTTGCTGGAATTTGTTCCATTAGCATTGCAGTTTTGCCGTACGATATCAATTATCAAGGAAGAATTCCAAATAAATATTCACAGGAACAGCTACAAGAAATGCGCGCTCAGGAAGGTGAAAATTACCAAACTTCTATGATCAGCTACTTGACCAAGATGTCGAATAAGAGGAAGTATGCTTACTTAGATATTAATGTTATCGGACAAGTTCAAATTGACGCGATGTTGCGTAAAGCTGGAATTGATACCTTGGTTTCTAGTTTAACGAATGCTGAAATTGCTGAAGCGATTGGTGTGACACATGTATTGCGTGGCGCGGTGACAAAGACTTTTATTATGAGTGATGAAGCGTCTTTGGGACTCGGAGCAGTTGGTGTATTGACAGGTCAGCCTATTTACAACGCAACTTCAAGTTTGAATATTACCAATACCTTGGTTGATATGGAGATGAACCGAACAGCGTTTAGTCAGCAGGCGACGCGCTCGACAAAGGCAACACTAAGTGATCAGCGAGCACTAAGAAGCGTTTTCAGACAATCGTCTCGACGTATCGGGCGAAAGTTGAAGCGTCAGAACTAAGAAATTTTTCATCAAAAAAAACACCCGTTTCAGATTTGATTTGAAACGGGTGTTTTGTTTATGCTTGTTTGATGATTATCGGTTCAGCATCACTGGCATTACCAACATCAAAATATCTTCATCTTCGGCCATATCCGCAGGAATCAATAAACCAGCTCGGCTTGGCTCACTCATTTCCAAACGAATTTCACTCGAATCGATGTTATTCAACATTTCCATCAAGAATCGAGAGTTGAACCCGATTTCCATGTCTTCTCCTGAATAATTACACGTCAAGCGCTCGTTTGCTTCGTTTGCGAAGTCGATGTCCTCAGCAGAAAGAGATAGCTCAGCTCCAGCCAATTTCAACTTGATTTGGTGTGTTGTTTTATTCGCGAAGATCGATACACGCTTGATTGAGCTCAAGAATTGTAAACGATCAATCATTAAAACATTTGGATTTTCCTTCGGGATAACGGCTTCGTAGTTCGGGTATTTTCCATCAATCAATCGACATACCAAAATAGTATCGTTGAACGTGAAAACCGCGTTCGAATCGTTGTACTCTAATTTTACTTCTTCATCTCCCTTTAAATTTCCTTTCAACAAGTTGAGAGGCTTTTTGGGTAGGATGAACGAAGAACTTCCGTCTGCTTGAGAATCAGTGCGCGTGTAACGAACCAACTTGTGTGCATCTGTAGCAACAAAGGTGATACTCTCTGGAGAGAACTCACAGAAAACACCACTCATCACAGGACGAAGATCATCTACGCCTGTAGCGAAAAGTGTTTTGTTAATGGCATTGGATAAAATTCCACCCGAAATACGGATCGAACTTGATTGCTCCAAGGCTGGAGTACGTGGGAAATCATCCCCGTCGAATCCGACCATTTTTGATTTACCATTATCGTAAGCAATTTCAACCGCAAATGTTTCATCATCTACCAAGAAGGTACACGGTTGATCCGGCAAGTTTTTCAAAACATCAAGCAAAAGCTTTGCTGGAATGGCAATTTTTCCTTCTTCTTTCGCTTCCACATCCAGCGATGTACGCATGGTTGTTTCCAAATCTGAAGCAGAAACAGTAAGGCGTCCGTCTTCAATCTCGAAAAGGAAGTTATCGAGTATAGGTAAGGTGTTACTTGTACTCAAAACACCTGAAATTCCTTGCAAGTGTTTCAGTAAGGTAGCACTAGAAATTACAAAATTCATTTTCCGTGTATTTAGATCGAGCTCAAAGCTACCAAATTACGGGAAAACACGGAGTCATGAACGCTCTGACTTTTCAGCGAGTTATTAACAGATGCAACGTGGGTTACTCTTCGTTCTTCGCAGGAGAGGATTCAAGCGGTGTAATTCCATCCAATGTCGTAAATCCACTTTGATCCATTGGGAAATAAATGTGACCGAAAAGAAGTGGGTTGAATACAAAATATTGACATTTTACAATCTCACCATCAGGAAGTTCACACCAGAATTTATCGAGATCTGAATTGACGATTTCTTGCCCCGCCACGGTGTCGTTTTGAACAAGATTGTAGGGGAAGCAGCGAAGCTTCGTGGTGTGTCCGTTCGTCTCTTTTACTTTGATTTCAGCAAAAGGAGTTGTTCGTTTCAGGCTGTCAATTTGTTTATCCGACAATTCAAAATTGCGTAAGTTATAGTGGATTTTCTTGTAATTCTGCAAGTAGCTGAACGCCATTTTATCCTCTACATTTTCCAGTTCTTTCCCTTGTTGATACACCTTCACTTCTGGGCCGTTTTTCGTAACCGTGAAGTTTCGAGCGGGTTCGTTGTTGTATTTGATATCAACACGACGAATTTCTTCCATTGGAATGCTGAAAATTTCGGTGCATGCCCACAAACGAGGGTCAGCGAAGAAGCGTGGCTCCAAAAACCCGTTCAACCCTTTTACTTTCATCAGAACTGGATGTGTACTTTTTCCGTATTCTTTCGAATCGAGCAGCATAATTTGTCCGTAGTGATCGGGTGCTGGAGGACCGATATACCACGTCTTGACCCATTCTCCATTTTCGAAAATCTGAAGTTCGATGTTTTGGGCAGACATCTTCTTGTTGTAATTCTCGTGTGATTTATCAGCCAAATAGCCTTTAAATTCGATGTTTCTGATCGCGTCTAGGATGTTTTCAACGTTCTGCTGAATGATACAGTTCCCTTTGGCATCTGTCCAGGTATCTCCCTTTTTTCGGATCTCAAAGGAGTTCAGGTTTTTATCGGTAATGATCAACTTGTCGATGTTCGAGACATCTTTGATCGCAAACTCGATAAGTGACGTATCTGATTTTCCTTTTGTTTCAAATAGGGTAGAGATGTACCAGCCTAAACCAGCGAGCACAACAAGAGAAACGATGAGAACAATAATTTTCTTCATAACAAATAGTTTAACGTCTTTCTGATCCTATGAGGCATAACGGCGCTTGCGAATGAAGTTCATTCCAAAGCCGAGTACGAGAATAATTCCGATCGGAAGAAGTAAATTGATAATCTTGTAAAACGTAGCTTCACGGGCCACTTTGTCTTTGTCCATTGGATGCATGTCGATTTGTCGACTACGTATATCCAATACCGAATTTTCACCCAACATGTAGTCCGCGATATTTTGGAAGAACTCTTGATTTCCAAAGAAGTGTGACATGCGCATGCGTAGCATATCTTCATCAAATTGAAGATCGTTATATTTCTGTGTCGGACGGTAGCGATAACCTCCACGCGGATCAGGCATGGAATCATATTTGTTTTCAATCCAACGCCCGTTTCCAATCAATAATACTTTCCCTTCCTGCTTGCTTTTTTCAAGGAATCCAGATTCAGGATTGTTAGCAAAGGCACCTACAATTCGATTCTTAAAGTACGATTGGAAGTTTCCTTCAGCGAGACCGGCTAAACATTTTTTGTTGTATGGACTGTTCGGATTGGCTGCTAGTTGAGGATTTTCTCCATAGTTCAAAGGCATCATCATGTTGACCATTGGAGCTAAACCAGTGGTCATGGAATTCGTGCTGGAGGTTAAAATCGGGGTAAGCGCCAAGCCTTTTTTGTTATTGACAAATTGAACCTCACTCACGTATGGAAGCGAAACATTCTCAACGTTTTTCGACATTGGGTGATTGGTAGGCGTTCCTAACACATTGTAGAACCATTGGATTCGACCGCCTTCCGCATATGGCGCAATTTTGTACGTACATTTTGTGTCGAGTACGTAATTGTCCTGCAGTTTCAGCCCATAGTCGAACAGCATGTTGTCTATGCCTAGATCGTAGCGAACCGTATGCGTTTGCCCGTTTTTCATCAATGAATCTTCATTGAGTTTAAGTTTATCTAAGAAACACATCAGTCGACCTCCACGCATCACAAATTGATCAATAATGTACAAGTCTTTATCGCTGAACTTCTCTCTTGGACGTGCGATAATCAATCCGTCAATGTTGTCAAGCGCATGAATGGAATCGTTTAAGGTAACATCCGTTACGGCAAAGTAAGGCGAAATCATCGCGCGAACTCGTTGTGTTTCCTTGAATTCTAATTCTCCATGACCTTGCAAAAAGGCAATGCGCTTTCGGGTTTCAGCTGTCGCTCTACGCAACGAACTTACGAGCATGTACTCCAAGTTGTTGATGGCGTTGGGCGTCATGCCATTGATATCGGAAATACGATACGGTTCTTGTGTTCGCGAACCAGGCAAAAATTGAATTGTATTTGTTGTAGACCCATCGTAGGTGATCACAGCTCCTGGCCACAACAGCATTTTGTTACTTGCTCCGTCTTTTTCGTACAGAATTTCCATGGGAAGAATTCCTTTTCCTTCGGCAAATAGCTTTTGGAAAAGCGCTTCCTTTTCATCATCTGTACCGTCGTGCGGATCTTTGAATTGATACTCAATGCGGTCGCCAGCATACAACTTAAATTCTTTCAGTTTGTCCTCAATGGCATCGCGGAAGTGCTTAAGCTCCGATGGGAGGTTTCCTTCTAGGTAAATATCAATGTTTACACGACCTTTCAAGTCTTTGGTTCCTTCCAAAAATGTTTGCGTTCCTTCTGCCAGTGAGTAACGCTGATCTTCGGTCATATCAACACGTCGATACACGAAGGAGCTGACGATATTAATGAGCACAACAGCTACAAGAACGATAATGAGAAACGTCCAATTGTAGAAACTCGAAATGATTTTTTTCTTTTCTGCCATGGTTATTTCTTTAACGATTTGATCACAGTTAGCGCTGCGTAAATGAACAAAGTAATGACCGAGAGGAAATAAACGATGTTTTTCGTATCGATAACTCCACGTTTAATCCCGTCATAGTGATAGGTTACACCGCAGTATTTCAATACAGAGTCGAATTTCCCCATGAGGTTAAACGAACCCAATAAATCGAATCCTTGATAAATCAACCAGCACAAGAACATGGCGAGAATAAAAGCCACAATCTGACTGCTTGTTAGGGAAGAAGCGAAAATACCGATAGCAACAAACGTCGCTCCCAAGAGAATCAATCCGATATACGAAGTAAATGTCGCACCGCCGTCAATAATTCCCACCGGATTTCCCAATACGTACATCGAGATGTAGTACACGAGTGTTGGTAGCAATGCCACAACAAGTAAGGTAACGCCCGCAAAGTACTTCGCCAAAATGATTTTTAAATCAGAAATTGGACGGGTAAACAATAATTCGATGGTCCCTGTTCTACGTTCTTCTGCGATGGATCTCATCGTAATTGCAGGGATCAACACCAAGAAAATCAGCGGAGAAAGATTAAAGAAGGGAATCATATCCGCTTCTTGTCCCTCCAATAAATTGGTTCCAATGTCTCCTGAAATTACCCAATGAAAAAGTCCTGATGCGATGAGATAGATCAAAATGAAGACGTATCCAATCACAGAGCTCAAAAAACTTCGTATTTCTTTAAAATAAAGTGCTCTCATGCTTATCTGCGATAATTGAGTTCAAAAATAAGATTTCCTTTGGAATGAGTGGGGTTGTTTTGGTGATCGGCGGCAATGATTTATTAAAAGGGACTTGTTCGTAAGCGTGCATACGTCGGATTTAAAATGAAAGCATTGTTCTGATGATAGAACGCAATTCAGGAGTCGTCGTTACAAACCTGGCTGTTTATCTCGGATGTTCGATCTAAACAGAATTTCCGTCCTACTTCACTTCGAAACCATTGAAGTACGCATTCATGCTCCAAGCCTGTGGTTTTGCTGAAAACCAAGGTTTAATCGTAGGCCAAATATTCCCGAAGGTTTCAGAGTTGCGATAAGCGTCCAATGCTTCTTGATTTTCCCAGTGACTGTACGTCATTACAATTGTTGGTCGTTGAATGTCCTGATACAACTTCATTCCGTAACAACCAGGAAAGGTGTTGACTTGATGTTTGATCGTGTCGAAGAATTCTAAAAATCCCTCAATCTTGTCCGCTTCAAATTCGAGTTGTACAATACGTGTAATCATTAAAACAAAGATTCAATGGTTGTGCGCGATCCCTTTGGTGTGAATTCCACACGGATCATGTCATTTACGCGAAGACCGAATAGTTGCTCGGCTCCACCTGTGCTTCCGTTTGCTCCACGGTTGATCGCGATTTCAAGTAGATTATTTGAATTGAAAATGGCCACTTTTTCACCTTGAGGCACTTCGTTGTAGCCCTGAGAAATCACATCTATG
>JABXHO010000160.1 GCA_013373595.1 Flavobacteriales bacterium
AAGAATTCAAAGCCTTCATTATGACGGGTAACGTCATTGAATTAGCTGTAGCCGTAATCCTTGCTGGTGCCGTTCAAGGTGTTGTAAAAGGATTTGTAAATAATATCATGATGCCGATTGTTGGTTACTTCACAGGAGGTACTGACTTCTCAGATTTGAAAATTGTTCTTTCTGATGCGGTTAGCGAAGTGAAGGATGGAGACACGATAATCACCAAAGCTGTTCCTGAAAATGCAATTATGTACGGAGAATGGATCAATGCAGTTATCAACTTGATTATCGTTGGTTTTGTATTATTCGTGATTGTGAAAGCATACAATAAAACGAAAAAGAAGAAGGAAGAAGCACCAGCTGCTCCTCCCGCTCCAACAAAGGATCAAGTTCTTTTAGAAGAGATTCGCGACTTGTTGAAGAAATAGGTTGATTTAGATTGAAATAGGAAGGAGTGCTGAGAAGTACTCCTTTTTTATTATCTTAGAATTGAAATTTACTCCTACAAGAAAAACAAAAGGTTTTTCACTATAACAGATTAAAAATCAATTCATAAGAATTTCACTTAAAATAAAGTGAGATTTTTAAAACCGACACCAAAATGTCCTTACCACAAAAATGCTTCTTAGTATTAACGGTTTTAGCACCGTTAACCGGATTCTCTCAAATGAAAGATGTTGATGAAAGTCAGCTAAATGATGACGAGTTGCTCAAAAAGGCTGTTGTATTAATGATAGATGGTTATCTATATGATGCAGATAAGATCGTAGGAGATCTAATTTCAAAAGATCCCGACAACAATTACCTGAACTATTTGAAAGGTTTCAACCTTCTATATTCAGCAAGAGATCATGCCGCAGCTATTCCCTACTTTGAGCAATCCATTCCACCTGAGCCTGGAAAACTAGAATTGTTATCCGCTGACTCAAAAGTTCCCGTAGATGTCTACTACCACTTGGGGACTTCGCACCATTTTTTAGAAGATATCGATAAAGCAACAGAATACTATACGCTTTTCAAAAATCAATCGGGTAAGAAATCAGAATTCTACGATGAAGTGGATTTACGACTCGCTCAATGTGAAGTAGCTAAACAACTCATCGCTAATCCCAAATCGGACAAAGTGGAACTGATTAAGGGGAATATAAATACCAACTTACCTGAATACAGTCCAGTTATTTCTGCTAATGGAAAAGAGCTCTATTTCACATCCAGAAGAGATTGGAGCGATCAAGACCTAAGCAAAAAGCTTTATCCAGTTGATAATTCATATCCAGAAGATATCTATTACAGTCAATTAACGAGAAACGACTCATGGACAGACCCTGAGAAACTGGCTATTTGTAAGCCTTTTGATAATGAAGCAAGTTTATTCATGTCCCCAACAATGGACAAGCTCTTCGTATATAGCGATGCTGAAGGAAATGGAAACCTATTTTATTCTGATTTTCAATCTGATGAATTTACAGCCATCGACGAATTGCCATTTAACCGACTAAATTCAGAGTTTTGGGAATCGCATTTCGTTTGTTCACCCGATTCGAGTTTAATTGTTTTCGCTTCCGATAGAAAAGGTGGTGAAGGTGGGCGCGACTTGTGGCTCATGCGTCAGGAGGAAGATGGATCTTGGACGAACCCAATCAATATGGGACCGGAGATCAATACTCCCGAAGACGAAGATTCACCATTTCTTACGCTAGACGGCGAATACCTCTATTATGCCTCAAATGGAAATCAAAGCATGGGGGGATTTGACGTTTTTCGAACAAAAATTACGGAAAAAGGTGAAGCATCAGCTCCTGAAAATCTGGGAGTTCCTATCAATTCGACTGGCGACGACATTTTCTTTACACTCACCTGCGATGGTAACGACGCGTACTTTACATCTTTCCGCGAAAGTGGCGTGGGTGAAACGGACATTTATCATGTAACGGATGGCGAATCAAATACTCCAGCGGAGGTCATTGCCTTGAAAGGCGAAGTAATCAACCTTACCGAAGATTCCGAAAAAGCTGACGTATCCTTCACCTTAACAAATAAGAAGACAAATTATTCGGAAGAATTGTTATTAAAGAATGATGCCTACTTCACCCTACTCGATAATTGCGGAGAATATACGTTAACCATTACGGATAATGTTACAAATGAAGTAAAGTCGACAGAAGACATCCAAACCAATTGCGAATCCGTTGCTCAAACATTCGAACGAAACTATCTGAACGGAGCGTATTGGATCGCTGGTACAATCACAGATGCCGAAACCAACGAGCCCATATCTATTTCTTCGGTCGAAATCAGAAATGCGGCCAATAACGAGTTAATTACATCCTTAGAGGCTCAAAATGGACAATTTTCAACGGAGAAACTTACCAATTTCCAACCGAACGATTCCGTTGACTTTTCCATTCGTATAAATGCAGAGGGATACGACTCTAAAACGGTTGAGTTTGAAGAAGTACTTGGTTCAATCGGTAAATTGACCGTTGATGTTTCGTTGGATAAATCTCCACCACTCATTGCTTCTATCGAAGATCAATTGAAAGAATTCACCATCTATTTCGATTACGACAAATCGAATATTCGCCAATCTGAAGTGGATATTATGAACGAAGTTGTGCGAATAATGAACGAAAATCCAGAACTGAAATTGATGCTGTATGCTCATACTGACGCCAGAGGAACGAAAGCCTACAATAAGCGCCTATCCAATCGTAGAGCACAATCTTCACTAAAATATATTCAAAAACGCATCACGAATCCTAAGCGAATTCAGGCGAAAGGACTTGGTGAAACCCAATTGGCGGTTGAATGTGATGAGTGTACCAAACAGCAACATCAGTTAAACAGACGTACGAATTTTGAGATTATTGAGTAGAACTCGCACTATTTAAGGTATTCTTGGATCAATATTTGCTATCTTTGCATTAGTTCTTTGGGGTCGTATTGGATTTGACAGCGATAGAAGTTGTTGAGTGTAAGCATGTCGAGCGTTGTGGTGAAGCTCGTTAATCATTTGTCACAAACTATAATTGACAACACGTCATACAGACTTGCTGCCTAATTTGCGGAATGTAAATTAAGCTTAATCTAGAGGAAGTACAGTACTCAGACAAGTTCCCTCTCCCAC
Source organism: Flavobacteriales bacterium (assembly GCA_013373595.1). Taxonomy (GTDB): domain Bacteria; phylum Bacteroidota; class Bacteroidia; order Flavobacteriales_D; family Crocinitomicaceae; genus UBA4466. Next base: position 3,119 of record JABXHO010000160.1, read on the forward strand.
GTTTCCGCCTGATAAACAGGGATCAAGAGGGACCAACTTTTTCAGGATAGCATGAGTGATGCTTCTAAGCTCGTGTGAAATTTAGAAGATAAGTGAGTTCATTGGGTGTCTTTGTCCGGGAGTTCATCGAAAATTAATTGAAGACTAAACATGTAGAAAGCTTAATTGCTCGTCGTTTGGACGAGGGTTCGAAACCCTCCGACTCCACCAAATTAGAAACCCAGTTATCCCAATATAGCTGGGTTTCGTCGTTTTATGAATATTCATGCAGCTTGAGGAGGGTTTCGAACGAAACCTGATTAGAGTTTTGATGGAACCAAATTCTATTAAAGCAAAAGACCTTAGCTTTCACTAAGGCCTTTTCACTTTAAGCTCGTGTATTGCTTACTTAACAACCATTAACTTATCAAAAAATACATCCTCACCTGAAGACAATATAACATGATATGTTGCTGGTGGAAGAATAGAGACATCTATTTGCTGACGATTACTATCGAGTTCATCAGTCAAAACTTTGTTGCCCCTGCTATCAATCAATACCATTGACCAAGTTTTATCACCAAGACCATTGAAGTGAACGATATCACGCGTTGGGTTTGGCGAAATTGACATTTCAATCTCTTCAGTTCCACTCTCTTCATCCACAGGGAACGGCTCAGCGTTCTTCTTACCTCCACGGATAAGATAAATATTACCATCGTACGTTACTTCCTGACCACAACCAAAGAAGGTTACGATGTAGAAATAGTACGCGTTTTCAGTAACTGGAACTCCTGACAAATTATTCCCGTCCCAATTAACTGATGAATAATTGATTGGATTACTTGGTGATGGTGCTTGAAAAGAACAACATCCTCCATATTCCTCTGCCTTATGGACGATATTCCCCCATTGATTCATAATGAACAATGAAAAACCTTGTGCGCCGAATGCACAGAACGGATGATCCTCATCTGCAACAAACCAGTAATCATTGACTCCGTCACCATTAGGCGTAAATACATTGGGAATAGGCAAATCAACGGTAAACCCTTCGAAATCATCGCAGCACCATTCACAATCACTCACACAAGTACCAGCATTTACAATTCCCTCAAACCCTGGACCTCCAGTAAAGTCATTTCCTAACTCAATGGTGTTTCCTGCTTGAAATAACACACTCGCCGTTCCTGTTTCCACGGGGCCTGAAACACCAGCCTTTATACAATCTGCTGTTCTTGTCTCTCCTGGTAATGGATTATCATTTGGTAATCGATCATTGTAGGTTAAACAAATCGGGCAGTAATCACAAACAACAATAATGTTAAATGTAAATTCTCCCGTTTCTGGGTGACACGAGTTTTGATCATTTGCAATGACTTTAAACGTATGCGTGCCAAGAGTTGTTGATGAATTCGTAGCCCAAGAAAAACTCATCACTCCCCCTGAAGTAGTTGGTAATGTATATGAGAAACTTGAGGGTATGGTATTCGTCTGACTTACCAACATTACCTCGCTGTTATTATCATTGTAAAGGTTTGAAGTAAAACTTACCGTATTACCTTGATTCACATAGATCGTATAGTCACCACTTCCATTGATACCATTCATCCAAGGAGCAATATTGTTTTGAGAATGCACGGTAAATGTATAAGTTTCCGTATGCGTACAGCCTTCTGGTGTGGTTACCTTAACAGTATATGATGCATTTCCAACTGCCGGAAACACTGTTGCTGCGTCCAGTCCAACTCCAGATAAGAATGGAGTTCCATTGGTATTCGTTCCAGTATACCAACTATATGTCCAACTATTCTCTCCTGTTACTTCCAAATCGACTTGCTCTCCTTCACAAACAGGTTCGCCGTCATGAATAAATTCAAAATCTGGATCTACGATACAGAAATCTACAGAAGTCTCATCCTGACATGCGCCAGTAGCTTTCAAATAAACTCTGTAACATTCTCCAACCTCGGGTGTGATTTGAGCAGTAACATCAAAAGTACCTGCCTGACCATTTTGTTGTCCACTGGTATATAATAATTGCTCACCACTAGAATTAACTAGTCTGTAGATCTCCCATACATACCCTGTTTCATCAGTCGTTGAACTACCATCAACAGTTATACTTGCTCCTTCACAGTATGAATTTTGCGGTATAGATAAATTTGCAACTGGTAAAGCACTTCCTTGAGGAAGGTCATCTACCTTTACATCATCTAATAAAATTCCTACAACTTCACTTCCTCCAAAAGCTACCCATGGACCAAACGTCACGTAATGCGTTCCACTCGTTTGAGGAGTAAAGCAAAAAGAAGCCTGAACGTACTGCGTTGACGTAGGTGTTATCGTAATTTGTGGAGTATGACTTGAAGTGAATGGTCCTGTGGTAATTGTTGGAATCGTAGGAGAAATGATACACCCTACAGGAACATCACGATCAGATGAGAAATCTTTTCTCACCCAAAAGGAAACAACATAGGTATTACCAGCCGTAAGCGGTAAAGTTTTTCCGTAACAATATTCATTTAAGCCTGAATTTTCTGGCGCAACAAATCTCGCAAACCCAACACCTGAGTGAGGACTCCCCGCTACAAATGGGGCTAAACTGTGATTAACATCACACGTATTCACAAGATTATGCCACTCTACTGCATATTCTAATGAATAGTTCCAATAATCATCCGGGTTCCCGTCATTGTCATCATCATCATCCCATTGTTCAAATCCTCCATTGATCATATACTGACCGAAGGAAAATGAACTTAATAAGGAGACACACAGCAATGGGAGTCCGTATAAAAATAAATTTTTCATATGTTTTACTTGTTATCCTCTAATTGTTCAATCTTTTGCTTCAATAACTCTATTGTTTCATTCTGATCAATGATGTATAGTGTCAATTCTTCTACTTTTCTCAAAAGGAGATCGTCCATTTCACCTACATTGTATCCATTTTCCTGAAACTCTTGTGCTGAAGGAACTTCTGGAAGGTGTTTGTTTTGTTCAACGAATGACTTCACCTCTGTTAATGGCAATAGATTATAGTCATCTCCAAACACGTGATCGGAATTTGGAACATCTGCAATTACTTTAATTTTCTCACAAAGGATTCCTCCATTTACCATTAACTTATGTCCTTGAGTATCCGTTACACTATTGTCGTACTTTTCCCAAACACCAATGGTAACTGTTCCATCATGCTGAAGCCCCATAATGGCTCCCTGATTGGATCCCGTATTATTTCTTCTGAAGTATAAATTCCCCTTGATATCCCAAAAATTATTGTAATATGCCGTTGTGGAAACCAACATTCGAACATGCCCTGAGTTTGGCTCCTCAGTTCCCAATCGCACCTGCGTACCTGATGGCATCAAAAGGTTACCTTCTACGTGAAGTCGATCCTGTGGATTCGTTGTTCCAATTCCCACATAGCCATTGGAACCACTAACTGTTAACCTTGGCGTAGAATTGGTTTTCAAATAGAGATTTCCTAGGCTATAAGCACTAAAACCTCCTGATGTTGTATAAACATCCGCATTAAAGAGAAACTTTGATCGATCAGTGTAAATATGGGCCCAAGTTGAGTTTGCGGGACCTAATTTAATGTATCCATAAGGAGTGTTAAATTGATTCCATTGTGCAACTGATTTGTTGGAGAATGTCACACATGCAATTGCTACTACTGCAATAAATAATTTGTTCATTATACTTAGTTTTTTTTATTAATACGCGGCAAATATAGAGCAAAATAGAGCCGTGGTATATGCCAACCGAAAATGCAGTAATTCCCGAAAAAACACGTGTAAAAAAACAAGTATTTATACCTAATGAAAATTCATTTTTTTCACTAAAAAATCCCACAATCGTATGGAGTATTGTAAGTAAACTTTCATCCTATTTTTTTAGCACAATAGTGTTAAACTAGAGCTTCGATAACTGATACAAAAGAACGGGAAACGAACAAACTACTTGAACTATTAGAACATACCTTTTAACACCTCTTTTCGTGGTATTTGACTTCCTAGTTTAGGTATAAATCAACAGTGGAAATCATTGAAGAACTATTGATGCAGTTAAGACTGGGTTTCGAACGAAACCTACGGTCGTGTTTTCGGACTGGATGGTCCGACACTCCCTGTTATCTACGCTGCTACCTATGGCGGTCATGAGTTACCAGTAAAACACCTAGGAATTCTAGTTTTTATTAAGCAACTTTAGCACTATGAATCAAACCTTGAACCTATCTTTTCGAACAACAGTTACACGCGAAGAAGCTGATGAAATCGCTAATTTTCTCATGGAAAATGGTATTTCTACCCGTGTTGTCAAAAACGAAGGTGACCTTGACCACGTTTTTCAAGGCGAAGCTCCTACTGATAAATTTGAAGTGCTGATAAACGAAGAAGATTTATCCAAGGCGGAAAAGGTATTTGTAGAGCTTGCCACGAAGCAGTTGGATGAAATTTCGCCCGATCATTATTTGTACTCTTTTTCGGATGATGAACTACTGAAAGTACTAGTTGAAAAGAATGAGTGGAATGAGATTGACGTGCTCTTAAGCGAGAAAATCCTGCTAAAACGCGGTGTTGAAATTGATTATGACAAACTTGATCATCAGAGAGACGAAAGAAAACAAGAACTTTCAAAACCAAAAAGTGGGCAGATCGGATGGGTAATTATCGGCTATATTTCTGCTGCCTTAGGTGGTTTTCTTGGGCTGGTGATTGGCTATTTTATCTGGCAAGCGAAAAACAAATTACCGAATGGAGAAAAAGTTCCTGCGTACAATGAAAAGCTAAGAAAGCATGGACTCACTATATTTCTAATCTCCTTGGTTATTTTTCCAACGGTGTTGATTATGAGACTCGCATTGGAAATTATTTAAGACGGATTGCCCCCAACCTTTACCCTATTGAACTCTATCCTAACGCCGGTTAGTTTCTTTTGCTCTTTATCAAGCACTTCCGTTGAGTCCCATAAACCTGATTCGAGCGTTTCGATATACGCCACGGGCAATCTTTCCCGTTTCATCTTCTCTTGCGTTGACTTGAAATCATACTCGATCGAATGAAACTCCGTCGTGAATTGACTTCCCTCTTTGGAAATAACGCAAAACCAAACGCGCTGTGTTCCATCATTTGCTGGCATTCCCAATGCTCCTGAGTTGATCCACAAATGTCCTTCGTTTTCATCTGCAAAAGGAATTCCACAATGTCCGGCCAAAATATGATCCACTTCCAACGCTTCATACGACGAAACCTTCTCTTTCCAAGGACTTGATTTGTACACGAATTTTGCCGTTTCTTCCTGAGAACCGTGAACAACGCCCCACTTCTTCCCTCCAAACTCTAAAACAAGGTTGAGCGGCAAAGAGTTCATCCAATTCAACGCATCTGGATTGACATGTTGCTTCGCGAAGGGGTACCAATTTCTGGAATTCAAATCGCACGATGAATCTTCGTTGAAATTACAACCGCAATCATCGTCTCCGTTGCGCAATTGAATCTCCACGTTTCCAGCAATGCAATGTACTCCCCACTCTCTCACTACATCGACGCATTCTTGCGGTTGAGCACAATAGCCCACAACATCTCCCGTACACACAATTTGATTGGGAGAAAAATCGTGATCCTTCGCCCACGCCTGTAGCGCATCGAGTGCCTGAAAGTTGCTATACACTCCTCCGAAAAGAAGTAATTTCGATCCTTCTATGCTTCGCTTGATCGTGTCCATTTCATCCAAAAATAAGGTAACAAATATAGTGCGGTTGCTAACAACAACCCAACTACGTTGATGTAAAGTAAGTCGGCGTATTTTCCACTGGTCCAGAACCACGTTGATGGCACCCAATTCAAAATTTGTGCAATTCCACAAAAGATTCCAGTTCCAATTGCCAAAAAGAAGGAAATCTTAGGAACATTTAGTTTCCAGAAAAGAAAAATCGGCGCAAGTCCAAGCACCATTGTTCCGCTAATTGTGGTTGCCTTGAGAATTTCAGCATTCAAGAAAACAGGAATTGTTCCCAAAACAGCCAATGCGATCATCGCTATTCTTCCCTTTTGAATCGTAATAGATTTGTTTTTTACAATATCAACAACCATCAATTTCGAAAAGCTACTGAACGATGAATCCAAAGTGGATGTTGCCGAAGTAATCATGATTAAATTCATCGAGACGAACGCCACAATTCCAAAACCTTTCGTGAGCGACGCAATAGATGAACTTTCGGCACCGTTCATACGCATGGAAACGCCCACCAGACTGAAAGCGACAATGCAAAAGATTCCAATTACTGTTGCCCAAATGTAACTCTTACGCGTCGTTTTTGGATCAGAAATAAATCCCCTGTCGGTTAAGACGGGATCGTGAAATGGATAACTGAAACTTTGAATAAGTGCCAAGACGAGAAAATCCAATCCGTGGGAAAAATCCCAGGTTCCAAGCATTGTTGCATCGATGGGTTTGTTGGTCATTGTTGGAAGCACAAATCCGAGAATCAATACAAGCAAAAGCACGAATAAAATCATTTGAATGAAATCGGTAATGAGCGATGATTTCAGTCCTCCTTTGATTACGTACGCGAGAGTAAGCACCGTAAAAACGATGATTGCCCAATAATAGGAAGTCGTACCTGTTTCACCGAAAAATCCTCCAATCACCATCGTATTCGACCATACTTCGTTAAAGAGACGAATGGCAATCAGTACAGAAAAAACGCGTGTTGCCGTGGTTCCAAATTTCCCTGTCAGAAAATCATGAATGGAATTCCATTTTCCTTTCGTTCGAAGGTTGTAGATGACAAATCCAGCCACTAAAAACGAGAAATAGTAGCCTGCATAGCCGATTCCTCCCAGTAATCCAAAGCTGTATCCCAAATCAGATGCATTTACAATCGACTTGGCGAAAATCCACGAAATGACGAGTCCACTTGTTAAGATCAGTGCATTTGGAGCTTTGTCTTTTCCTTCACTTCCAGAGAAAAAGTCTTTTGCTGACTTCGCCCATGGCGAGATGAAGAAAAATAGCAACAACACGGCTACCACAACAATCCATTGTATGTCAAGAAATGTCATGCTAGCCGTTTGTTAATGTTGTATGTTGAATGGATCTCATTAGAAAACGTCCCACCACACTTTAGCATTTACACTATTACCATTTGTGCTTGCAGATGCCACCGAATAATTTGCTGCATTCAATGCTCCTTCATCCGCAGGATAAGGCAAACGAACGGGGTACATTCCACCATTCAAACTCGCAGAAACAGGAAGTAAATTCGGGAATCCAGTGCGAGAATATTCAATCCAACTTTCGTACGAATTGATGCAGTTTCCGATCCATTTTTGCGTGATAATTTGCTCCAATGGATCTGTTGCGCCATAAGCAGCGTCACCTAACGTCAAATACGTTACAGGCATCGCTACGTTCCAATACGCAAATGCATTGGTCACACCTTCTTCGTACAAGGTCTGAGGCGCGGCAGAAATATACCCTTTCAACGCTGCTTCAGCCAATAAAAACTGTGTTTCCCAAGCTGTCATGAAATTACATTTCAGTACGCCTGTATTCTCTCTAAAAATCGTTCCTGGTAAGGAGTAATCTGAAAGAGAAATCGTTGTTTGGGAGTTATCGATTCCATTGATCAAACCGTTGTAAATCAGCGGATCATTTCCTGTTCCTCTAAACAACACTTCGAAGCGTGGATCGTTCAACGCTTGATAAATCGTATCGGCTGTTTTTGACATCACGTAGAGGTTGAAATCTCCTACGCGCAATTGCTGCATTCTAAAACTGTTCGGTTGACTCGATGAAAAAGTAAAAGTCGCATTATCTGCATTTGTCATCATGTACATTCCTTCAGTCACCAAATCTTGTAAAGCTCCAGGAATGTCCAATGCCACATCTCCATCTCGATCAGAAATACGCATCAAAGCTTTGATTTTTAAGCTTGACGCAAATCTTCGCCATTTGTTTAAGTCTCCATTGAATAAGATATCGCCTCCCAATGTTTCAACAGAATTGTACGCATCAATGGCAGCGATCGCACGATCCAATTGGTCAATAATTCCGCCCGTAGCGAGATACACATCTTCTTGCGAATCGTATTTTGGTGTCACGTTTCCGCTCGCTCCTTGCAGCGCTTCACTGTATGGAATATCACCGTAGATATCCGTTAGCATTTGTGCCAAATAAGCTTTCATGATACGCGCTGGACCTTCGTATACTCTGTATTTTTCATCTTCTTCTACTTTCGACAAGATGATTTCATTGTCGCGAAGATTCTTGTACAGCACAGGCCAGGGATTTCCTCCCAATTGCGGTTGACTCAAATTATGTCGGTCGAACAGGTTGAAATCGACCATGCTAAAATGCTGACTGAGTAAATTCCCTGCCACAAATCCTTCGTAGGACATGTTATCGCCTGAATTGTATATCACTTGTCGAAGTAACAAATCTGGCTCCACATTTACGGGAGAATTGACATTGGTATTGATGTCTTCGAAATGTTTCTTGCATCCAAATAGCGCCAACGAGAGCACCATCAAAAATGCGATTGATTGTATTGATTTCATATCTTTCTACTAAAAGTTATAACCTAATTTGAGTCCAATGCTTCGCGTAGAAGCGTAAGACATGTTCTCTACTCCACTTGTGAACTGCTGCCCTTGCGTAGCAATTTGTTCTGGATCGAAATGCTTGATTTTCGAAATGGCGAAAATATTTCTTCCAATAACAGACACCGTCAACGTGCGTGTATCCGCGATGAATCCAGTTGTTTTTGTCTTGTTTTTGAAAGTGTACCCTACCGAAAACTGACGCAGTTTCAAGTAACTCGCATCGTAGGTATTGTTTTCTTCGTGGTTTCGATCGTAGTATTCACGGTAATACGACTCAGCAGAAATTGCTGTTGTGTTTTCCACGTATTCAGGATTTTCCTCTGTTCCAACATTCACCACACCGTCCGCAACAATTCCTTCTTCTGGACGATATTCCGTTTCGATCAATTGACCGGCAACACCTGCAAGTGCCTGCGTACGGGAAATCAATGTTCCTCCTTGACGCCAATCGAACAAAAATCCGAAGTTGAAGTTTTTGTAGGTGAAGCTGTTGTTCCATCCGAGGATAAAATCAGGATTGTAATTCCCCAACTTCTTCACTTCTGGATCAACAATGTAATGACCGTTATCATCAATAATGAAACGACCATCTTCTGTTTTCATGTATCCAGTTCCGTACATGTCGCCAATTCTTCCTCCTTCTTCTACTTGGTACCAAACCGTTTGATTCACGTTGTCATAAATACGGTTGTATGCCAAGGTGATTTTCGATACGCCATCCGGAAGCTCTTCTACTGTAGATACATTTCGAGAGAAGTTCAATCCTGTTGTCCAATCAAATTGTTTCTTTTTGATGGCATTAATCGACGCAAATAGTTCCACTCCACGTGTTCGCACTTTTCCTCCATTCACAACTTGTTGGTCGAATCCTGAAGAAATCGCTACAGGCAATGAAATGATTTGATTTTTCGTGATCACATCATAGTACGTTGCATCAAAACGAAGACGATCGTTCAAGAAACGGATATCCAATCCGAATTCTGTACTTGTGATTTGTTCTGGAAGAAGATTCGCATTCGCAATGGTTGATTGTGCCGAAAACGTCGGTTGATTATTAAACGCCACTTGAGGAAGGAATACATTAGCCGTTTGATACGGGTCGGTATCGTTTCCTACTTGCGCAATTCCTGCCCGTACCTTCGCAAAGGAAATCGCCTTTGGTAAATCTACCAAATTGGAAAGCACAAACGCCGCCGAAGCTGATGGGTAGAAGAACGATACATTCTCCGAAGAAGTTGGTGTAGCCAACGCACTTGACCAATCATTTCGAGCCGTCAAATCCAAATAAAGGTAATCTTTGTACCCCAATTTCAACAGGCCGTACAAGCTATTAATGCGCTTTCTACCTACATATTCATCAATTGCCAACGGAATGGATGCATTCGACAAACGATAAATTCCTGGTTGCGACAACGCTCCTGCTGTCACCATGCTTTGTGATTGGTATTGATCCATTCTATTTCCTCCAACGGACACATCAAATTGGACATCCTTTATTTTACGATTGTAATTCACGAGGAAGTCTGTGTTGTTTTCACGGAAGAATACCTTTTGCTCTGCGTAAGCTCCTTGTTTGAATCGGTTTGAGCTATACGCTCGTCGGAATTCGCGTGCTTCGGCAGAGTAATCCATTCCTGAACGAACAGAAACGCTCAAGTTCTTGGTGATCTCATACTTTGCCACAATATTTCCAATCATACGATCGCGTTGGAAGCTATTTCGGTTTTCAAAGAGCGTGAAATAAGGATTATCGAAATACAAATAGTTAAAGGAATACTGTTGCAATCCTTCCAAACCAGGCTGCCAATAATCGCGCATGTTTTCAATATTGAGACTTCGTGGTCCCCAAGCGACAAGTGCATAGTTGGTGTTTTCAGAACCATAGCCTGATGCCGGACGGTTATCGCTGCGCGTGTTCGCATAATGAACGCGTGTGGAAAAAGTCAGTTTTTTCGTGGGATTGAAGTTGAAATTTCCCGAAACATTCATTCGATCGAGGTTGACTCCAGGAATAATTCCTTTCGAGCGCATGTCCGTTACAGAGATACGCATATCACTCTTATCAAATCCGTTTGAAAATGCCACATTTTGAATCGATGTGTATCCCAATTGATAGAAATTCTTCAAGTTATCGGGATGGGAAACCATTTCGGTTGGAGTAATCGGTGCTCCACCGTGAACAGCTAAATCTGCTCCGCGAACAACTGATCCGTCTGGCAATGTTACTGGACTGTCGTATTGAGGAGTGAAATATCCGTTATCCAATTGAGGTCCCCAACTGTAAGAAATTCCATCATTGATTCCTCCACCTTGTCCATCGAAGTATTCGAATGCTCCATTGTTTCCTTGTCCGTACTTATTTTGGAAATCTGGCAAGCGAAACGCATCATCAACATAAGTTGTACTATTGAAGCTAATTCCGAGTCCTTGCTTTTTTCGTCCTGTTTTTGTGGTAAAAATCACCACTCCATTGGATGCTCTTGTTCCGTAAAGCGCTGCGGCCGAAGGCCCTTTCAACACCGTAACCGATTCAATATCATCGGCATTGATGTCCATTGCACCGTTTCCAAAATCCACTCCTTGGAAGCCTGCTGCGGCATCTGTAGTGCTGTTGACCAACGAATTGTTATTGATGATAATTCCATCCACCACAAAAAGTGGGTTGTTGTTCGTAAAGGAAGACTCACCGCGGATGCTAATTTTTGACGTAGAACCTACACCGCTTGCTCCATGTGAAATCGTAACTCCGGCTACTCTTCCTGCCAAGTTATCAAGCACATTGGTTGATTTCACCTCAGAAAGTTCATCTCCTTCTACAGATTGAACAGCATATCCGAGGTCTTTCGTTTCTCGTTCCAATGCCAACGCAGTAATGACGACTTCTCCCACATCTTGGTCTTCATAAATTAACGAGATCTCAACGGATGTAGCGCCGTTTGTAGGATATTCGATTTCCAAATAACCGTAAGATCGAACAACAAGAATTGGGTTGGGTTGACTGACATTGATTGAAAATTTGCCATCGACGTCGGTTCGTACCTTGTTTTCAGTGCCCTTTTCAACCACAACAGCTCCAAAAATGGTTTCTGATGTGTTTGCATCCTTCACAACACCTTCAATTGTTTGGGAAAAAGAAAGGTGGGAATAGCTCACAAGAGCTATCAAAAGTAAAATGTTTTTCATAAGTAATTTAAATAATCAATGATACAAACGAATTGAAGCTCCGTTTGGATTTTTGAAGCACACTTTTGTGCTACATGCGCAGTTTTAACTTACACATGCTGAGGGTGGCCCCCGTTTTTTGACTTTATTGAATTCATAAATTCGAATTACCGAGAACAACTCACGATCAAAAAGTTCCAAGCAACCATGCGTAATCTTTCTGATTACTTCAGTAAATACATCGAAGCGATTTTTCAAGAGGTGCCTGATGTCTTCAATGGTATTCAAGTCGGATAGAATGGGAAGAATGCTTTTTCCTTCAAAATTCGCTAATTCGGAAAATGCTCTGGACAGGTATTTACTTCTCCAAGGAAGACCTGCGATTTGCTCCGATTTCTCAAGGAAAAATGATCGTTCAAAACCAATTAGGTACAAGCCGTTTTCGCGAGTAGATCCAAAAACACAGTCGTTTTCTTGTAAAAAATGAATGGAATCGGAAATGTACGCTTCACTGAGTCCAACACTATCATTTCCAACAAGGATTAATTGCGTGTAACCAAGTTCGAAGGTGTCTTGAAATGCTGATTGAATTTTCTCCCCGAAAGAATCGCCATGCTGCTTGGTTTCATCAATAATGATCACATCGTGACCTGTACTATGAAGCACCGACTTCGTACTCTCAATAAGGTGATGAGCGATTTCGAGATTTTTCGAATGAGAAGGATGCCACTTTTTACTTCGGGCTTCACAGTTCCGTGTACGCGAGAAAAAGATAATCCCTGTACTCGATTTCCTAGAAAATTGATCATTCCTAAAATTCATTCGATCGAAGTGCGTTTTCAGTAGTTTTTCGTCTCAATAATTTCGCAATATAGGCAATGAGACGAAATGAATAATAAGTTCTTACAAAAACTCGGTTCTAATTCTAAATTGATTTTTCATGCCCCGTCGGAAACAAATGAGCTTAACACAAAAAAGCACTCCTAAGAGTGCTTTCTAAAGAAAAATCTATGTTTTTAGTGATTTAGTCAATCACCAACTTTTTGTATAACTTCCTTCAGTTGAATTTATAACGAGTACGTAATTTCATCCCATTCGTCCGAATTCAACATGATATTGGTCGATAAAACTAGCTGCTCAGTATTCCCGAGAAAAAGAATCCTCACCGCTCTACTGGCCATTTTATTATCCGAAATACGATTGATTCATTCCTTCCGCATCAAACTTGAAGGTGTTTTCGGTGGAGGTTTTGTCTAGCTTATCGCTAACAGCCAAACTCCAGATCACCAATTCCATGCAAAACGCTCTGTTACTTCCGCTCAAATCAGGACAATATTCGTCGAGTAATTTTCCGAGAGGTTCAATTGAAGATAAGTTTTCGATGAATGCATCATCGTGATCGTTGTAATTTAACTCCAAATAGTTCGAATCGAACCAAGCAATGATATCCGTAAACGGTGTTTTCACACCTTCCTTTTCCAACTTAGGTACTCTTGGGAAGAAACGCTCGAAAGTAGAAACCACCGCTCGATCGATCAATAGTTTTGCAACTTCTGCTGCTCCCTCCTGCTCTCCTTCATACACTAATTCAATTTTTCCTGTTATGGAAGGAATAATGGACATGAAATCAATCAGGCGGACAGCTGTTCTCTCATTTGCCGATTCGATAGAGCGCAGTTTGGTTCCAGCAATGAGGTTTTCCATTGCAGAAATTGTCATACGGGCACTCACACCACTTTTCGCATCAACGTATTCACTTTCTCTTGCTTCAAAAGCTACTTGTTCGAGTAAATCTCGGGCGAGTTCAGGCACAAAAACACGCGACCTATCTTCATCCGAAATTTTTGCTTCTTGAGCGGTAATACTCTTCGCCAATTCGATGGTTTTCGGGTAGTGCGTAAAAATTTGAGAGCCAATTCTATCTTTTAACGGAGTTACAATACTTCCACGGTTTGTATAATCTTCTGGGTTTGCCGTAAACACGAATTGAATATCGAGTGGCATTCTCAATTGAAATCCACGGATTTGCACATCGCCTTCTTGCAAAATATTGAATAAGGAAACCTGGATTCTTGCTTGTAAATCTGGTAATTCATTCAGTACAAAAATACAGCGGTTTGCTCGTGGAATCATTCCATAATGCAATACGCGTTCGTCAGAATACGGCAATTTAAGCGTTGCTGCTTTGATCGGGTCGATATCACCAATTAAATCAGAAACATTTACATCAGGTGTGGCCAGCTTCTCGAAAAATCGTTGCGATCGGTGTACCCACTCAATCGGTGTTTCATCTCCCTTTTCGTCCAATAAATCTTTCGCGTATTTTGAAATCGGTTCGAAGGGACTATCGTTTATTTCCGATCCTTTTACGATGGGCATGTACTCGTCGAGTAGATCGACCATGCTTCGTGCAATACGTGTTTTCGCCTGACCTCTCAACCCCAATAAGTTGATATGATGTCCTGCCAGAATGGCTTTTTTCAATTGAGGAACTACGGTGTCCTCATATCCCCACAAACCTTCAAAGGCAGGTTTCTCCTGTTTGATTCTATCAATGAGGTTTGCTTGTAACTCTTCGCTCATTGATTTGTGAACGAATCCAGAATTTTTCAATTCTCCAAATGTTGTTTCTTCTTTCATTCTAAACGATTAAATGCGTTTAATTCTGTTTTTTTCGTAATCTTCAAAAATCATCTGACCTAAACCAGAAAGTCCTGTCAAGAAAGCCTTCCCCTGATTTTGCGCCGTAAAAATCTCCACAAAATGTCTCAAATATGGATCTTGAGCAATCATGAATGTCGTGATGGGAATTTTAAGTTTTCTTGCCTGCGCAGCCTTATTGAGGCATTTATCCACAATCATTCGATCCAGACCATTGCTATTTTTGTAAAACTCTCCATTGGGCAGCTTTACACAGCTAGGTTTTCCATCTGTAATCATGAAAATTTGCTTGTTTGTATTTCGTTTTCGGCGGAGAATATCCATCGCCAATTCTAGTCCAGCAACCGTATTAGTGTGATAAGGTCCTACTTGTAAATAAGGTAAATCCTTCACTTTTATCGGCCACGCCTCATTTCCAAATACAATAATGTCGATGGTATCTTTTGGATATTTCCGATGAATCAATTCCACGAGTGCCATGGCTACTTTTTTAGCCGGTGTAATTCGATCTTCTCCGTACAAAATCATGGAATGGCTGATATCAATCATGAGCACGGTACTCATTTGCGCTTTGTGCTTTGTTTCTTCAACGATGAGATCATTTTCCGTTAGCCTTAGATCGCCAATGCCATGATTAACTTGGGCATTTTTCAAACTTTCGGTCATATTTATGCGCGACAATTCATCACCATATTGATAGGATCGCTGATCACCATCGCGCTCATCACCCACTCCAACCTTCGTTGTTTTGTGGTTTCCAATTCCGCTTTTCTTGAGTTTTCCAAAGATTTGATCCAATGCATATTCACGCAGCGCCGCTTCAAGCTTTGCTGTCAATATGTGCTTACCGTCTCCTTTGCCAGAATTACCATCTTGATTGTCCTTATCTTCCCGAATGTATCCGCGCTTTTTCAAGTCTTCGATGAAGTCATCTTTGGTATATTCGTCTGTAAAAATCGCGTACTCTTGATCGAGCGTATCCAACCACTCAAATGCTTCTTCAATGTTTCCCGAAGTGTGTGTGAGTAATTCTTTGAAGATGTCAAATACTCGATCAAAATGCGGAATATCTTTAGGCGTGTGTTTACTGAAAATAAACCCTTTCTCTAAGTCAAACTTAATTCCATCCATATGTACGAATTTACGGAAATATTCTCTTAATTAATACCTAGGTAAGTACCAAGCATAATTCCCTCGGTTTATTTAACTTTCTTTCCAAAGCGAATTAAATTAACACTAGCGCGCTTCAATTCGTTTTTCTTTCTTCGTAAAAAAGGCGCGGTGAATGCTTCGGTGCTTTTGATTTCTTGGCTCAAGTGAGATCGTGTTTCAGAAAAGAGATACGGTATCATTAATAAATTGTTGGTTTACCCTGAAATAAACACACTCGAATTTGAACCATTACCAAAGAAAGTGTAGTTTTAGATCGAGTCAATCGATAATACTACATGAAAACGAATTACTTACTCCCATTCATCTTTTGTTTCCCTTTCCTCGGTTTTACTCAACAAGCAGACAGTTTGCCCAAGAAGAAATTTATTCTTGCTTCTGTTTCGTTCGAATTGGGAAGGATGAAAGACCGCTACCCCTCGATCAATCTGGAAACCATGAATGACTGGACACAAAATCCGTCAGAAATTGAACGCGATTTAACTGGTCATTCCGTAACGCATGATCGCGATGTGGAAGGATCGCGCGTTGGAGCCTCCGTTGCATTTATTCCTTTTAACCAATCGAAAAAAGACTACTCAGAAAGTCAAGAAATTCGTGTTGGATTGATTTACATGGTTCGCGGAACCCATCTTTCCTATGTCTTGCAAACGGAAACGGGTGCGTACAAGTCTGTCGCCTACTCTACTCGATTCAAAGAATTTAGTCTACAAGGTGCCTACGTTTGGAAATACAGTCCTTCCTTCGCTAAACGCTTCACTTTTCATGGAGGAATTGGTTTAGGTATTGGTTCAACCTTTAAGGATCAAACATCTGTTGCTGAGCATTTTTCAAGCGGACAAACCAACGAAATTCCTAAGTCAGAATTCAATGTTTACAAAGGAAAATCATCTCTATTCGGACGTGCATTTATTCCCGCTGGAATCGATTTTGCCTTAGCTGAGCGCTTTGATGTCGGTATTGAAGCGAACATTGGCATGGGAAAGCAACAAGTATATGACGGAAGCAGTTACACCATTCAAACTAGCGGTGCACTTTATGTAAAAGTCAGTTACTTTTTCTGAAAAACCCTTTTTCCCTTCGGGAAATGGTACTTTTGGGTCATGAAGAAATCGGTTGCAATTATTGGTGGTGGTCCTTCTGCGCTTGCCTTAGCCGCATTTTTAGATCCGACAATTTTCGACGTTTCCATTTACGAAAAGAACAAATCGTTGGGGCGGAAGTTTTTGGTTGCGGGAAAAGGTGGATTCAATTTGACGCACTCCGAACCTATAGAGCAACTCATTTCACGATATTCGAACGATGAACCTGTGAAAGCAGCCGTTAAGGCGTTCACCAATCACAATTTCAGAAATTGGCTGGCTTCCATTGACATCCCGACATTTATTGGATCGAGCAAACGCGTGTATCCAGAAAAAGGCATCAAACCGATCGAAGTACTCAATCGCATTCTTTCCCTACTCCAATCGAAAAATGTACACTTCCACTTCGAAAGCAACTGGACAGGCTGGGATAGCCAAAATGCTTTGACTTTCACTTCAGGGAATAGTGTAAAAGCTGACATTGTTGTGTTTGCTCTAGGAGGAGGAAGTTGGAAAGTTACCGGTTCCGACGGAAGCTGGCTGGAAACATTCCGTAGAAAAGGCATTGAAACGCGTGATTTTCTTCCTACCAATTGCGCTTACTCAGTTGATTGGAACGCAGATCTACTTGCTAAAATAGAAGGCGCGCCCCTCAAAAACATTACCATTTCGACCAATGGAAAAACATGTAACGGTGAAGCCGTTGTAACACAATTTGGTATAGAGGGAAATGCCATTTACGCCTTGAGTGCAGAAATACAAAACCAACTTTTAACGGAAGGGAAAGCCACTGTTTATGTTGATTTTAAACCCATGTTTTCAGATGAACAAGTATTGCAGAAGATGGAGCAATCGAATTTGAAAATCACCGATCTACTTCGAAAAAAGCTCAATTTGAGCAAAACGCACATCCATTTGCTGAAACACTACTTAGACAAAGAAGCGTTTCTTTCCAAAACGACGCTCGCGGCTGCAATTAAGCAATTCCCTTTGACTTTGGAAGCCGCAGCTCCCATCGACGAAGCCATTTCCACTACTGGAGGAATTTCCATGGACGCTATCCACGCTAACTTCGAATTAAAACACCTTCCAAATACCTATTGTCTTGGTGAAATGCTCGACTGGAATGCACCAACGGGCGGCTATCTGCTTCAAGCATGCTTTAGCATGGGCGTATTTTTAGCCAAGGAATTAAATCAGCTCGATTCGTAACGCAATCTGTGATCCTCCTGAAGGCCAGAACTGTTAATCGCTTAAACAATTTTACGATTCCGCATCAAATTCCGTAACTTCCAAGTTCGAATCAAACAAAAGGTTGTAGACATGGCAAAAAATGGAGGCACGCTCAAGCGTTGGTTCCGCAGTAAGCGTTTTTGGAAGCGTTTTGTTGCGGTCACAATTGCCTTACCCATTCTACTCTTCTTCACGGTTGTGCTTATCGTTTATGTAAAGCAAGACTCCATCGTTCAAGGACTCGTAGAAGATTTAAACAAGGACTTTCGCGGAGCTACTGAACTAAGTGGGTCGCATATTTCCATGTTCGAAAACTTCCCATACATCTCGATTGATTTAGAAAATGTCAAAGTATTCGAGTCGAAGCAAAAAACAGGAACTCCACTCATTAAGTTAAACGATGTTTACGTTGGATTTAACCTCTGGACGATCATTTCGGGAAATATGGAGGTCAAAAAAATCAAGCTAGAAGACGGAGAAATCAACCTTGTTCAACATGTAAATGGTGAGTTTAATATTGTGAATGCATTGAGTTCGGAAAAGGAAATTGAAAGTCCTGAGGAAGAATTTCACCTCGATTTGAAGAAAATAGAACTGGAAAATGTTGATATCACCAAACTTAACGAAGCAAATGGGTTGAAAATTGAAGCCTTTGTAAACGATGCTCACGCTAAGTTTGAAACTTCATCCAATCACGTTTTAGCGGCTTGCGATGCACGGTTCATGCTCAACATCATTCAAAACAAGGATACCACTTTTTTCAAGCACAAACACCTTGACTTGGACACCCAAATTGACTTTCTTAAAGGAAAAGACGTCATGACGCTCTCTCCGACTGCTGTACATTTCGAAGGTTCTGAATTCAACATGGAAGGAAGTATTGATTTTCTGAATGATATGTTTCTCGACCTGAAATTTGATGGGAACAAACCTAATTTTGACTTGTTTGTTGCGATGGCGCCTGAACATCTCATTCCCACACTGAAGCAATACGAAAACGAAGGTGAGATATACATCAAACCAAGTGTAAAAGGGAAATCCATTAATGGGCACAGTCCAAAGGTAGAGGCCAAATTTGGCTGTAAAAATGGGCATGTCATCAATCCAAAAACGAAGAAAAAAATCAGTGGAATCAACTTCGATGCAAGTTTCACAAATGGCGAAAAAAGAAATCTCGGAACGATGAAAGCTACGCTTCACAATTTTACAGCCAAGCCAGCCAAAGGCTCAGTGAAAGCCAATGTTGACATCACCGACTTTAACGCTCCACTCGTTGAACTCGATTTGAATTCAACCTTCGACATTGGATTTGTTTCCAAATTTCTCAACCTCGATCACCTTCACAATGTTGGAGGAAAAGGCGAATTTGACCTTCAATTTGAAGACATCATCGACTTAAAAAATCCGGAGCATGCCGTGTCGAAGCTCAATGAAAAATATGAGATGAAGGTGGCGCTCAAGCATGTGCATTTTTCTTCCGATGACCTGGATTTACCCATCAAAAACTTCAATTTCCTAACGGAAGTTCACGGTCATGTAGCAACAGTGAAAATGTTCAATTTACTCTACGGAAAATCCGATTTGGAAGTTGTAGGAACCATTGATGATTTGCCTGCCATTCTTCACCACACCGATAAAGAAGTCGACACGCGTTTGAAAATCAGCAGTCAATACCTCGACATTTTTGAAATGACGGGCGGAGAAAAGAAAGACGGATTCGACGAACAAATCGAAAATCTCACAATGGATTTTGACTTCAAGGCATCCGCACGTTCCTTTACCGAATCCAAATACCTTCCTCAAGGGGAATTTTTTGTTGAAAATCTATACGCTTCATTGAAGCATTATCCGCACACACTTCACGATTTTCACGCAGACATTTTCGTGGAGGAAGAAGACCTACGCGTAGTCGAATTCAAGGGAATGATTGACAAAAGCGACTTCTTGTTTACTGGAAAACTAGAACATTACGAGAAGTGGCTCGATGAACATCCTGGTGGCGATTCTAAAATTGAATTTGATTTAGCTTCGAACATGTTACAATTGGAATCCTTGTTCTCCTACAAAGGCGAAAATTACGTTCCTGAAGAATACCGTCATGAAGAATTTGACAACTTACGACTCCACGGATTTACCTATCTTCACTACGATGACGAATTGAAATCCATCGACTTAAACCTTGATCGCTTCGATGCTACGATGAAAGTACATCCGCTTCGTTTTGAAAACTTTAATGGCCGCGTACACTACGAAGATGAGCACTTAGTGGTGGAAGATTTCCATGGAAAATTGGGTAAATCAAACTTCAAAACAACACTTCATTATTACCTTGGAGAAGATGAAAAAGTCAAAAAACGAGACAACCACTTCTCCATTACTGCTTCCCGACTTGACATCGACCAGTTGATCAAGTACAACCCTGCTCCTGCTCTCAAAAAGAACAAAGCAAAACGAAAAGGAACTCCCATTCCAGAAGTTGATCACGATTCAGGGTTCAATATTTACGAACTTCCGTTTACCGACATGACCTATCATCTGGACATTGATCATTTGAACTACCATCGTTATCTGATTCATAACTTGAAGGGAAATTTGCGCACAACGTCCGACCATTACATTCATGTGGATCATCTCAACATGGATGCCGCAGGTGGACACTTCGACATTAACGGTTATTTCAACGGTTCCAATCCGAAGGAAATTTATTTCAATCCTGTGATTCAGGCCAAGAATGTCAACTTGGATAAACTGCTCTTTAAGTTTGAGAATTTCGGTCAAGATTACGTTGTTTCAGAAAACTTACACGGAATATTTACGGGGAAAATCACTGGAAAAATTCTCATGCATACCGACTTGACGCCAAACGTGGACGATTCAGAAATCCATGTAGATTTGGATGTTACGCACGGGCGATTAGAGAAATTCTCCATGTTGGAATACATGTCTGACTATTTCAGTGATAAAAACCTTTCAAATGTCTTATTTGACACACTTAACAACCACTTGGATCTTGTTGACGGCGTCATGACAATCCCAACCATGAGCATCAATTCATCCTTGGGACACATGGAAATTTCGGGAAAACAAGATCTCCTTGGAAACATGGAATACTATTTGCGGATTCCCTGGAAGATGGTGACCAAAGCGGCATCGTCAAAGCTTTTTGGGAAGAAAAAAGAAGAAGTTTCGAATGATCAAGTGGATGAAATTCAATACGGTTCAGAAAAACAGCGCTATGTAAACGTGAAGATTATCGGCAATGCAGATGGATATAAGTTCACTTTGGGAAAGCCGAAAAGAAATAAGAATAATTGAGAGATGGAATGAAGAATTGCCTTGTACTATTGATGACATGCATAGCCTTGAACGGATTTGGGCAAACGTTGATGGATTATAATTTTTTCAGTTGTTCCGAAAGATCGTATCCAGAATTCATTCGACACAGAATTGTTTCAAAGGAGAAAAATGAGGACAGTTTAGCTATTCGTATTGCTTTGGTTTTGAATTGCTGCACTGATCCTGAGCTTGAGCTTTCCATATCAAACGATTCATTGTTTGTCACCATACAGAATACTTCGGAGACAATTTGCGGATGTAATTGCTGTTTCGAATTGGAAATGAAACTGGCAGAACTATTCACCGACTCGTTGAAAATTTTTTACATGAAAGAGGAAATTGTCTTTACCCAGGACGGTATTTCTTCCGTTTATGAACCCTTCGAACTAAAAGAAAGTAAGGATAAGTACGTTTTTCCCACTCCTTCTGAGTTACAGAAATTCGAAAGCTTTGATGGAGATGTCAATTTATTAACTGATGACGGAAAGAAAACGGGATTATGGCGACACTCGACTGAGAAATACAATTACCTCTCATATTATCATTTAGATGAAAATGGAGAGCTTTTGTCTCGTTGGCGCGCCATTTATTCACAGGAAGGTCAGCTTAAAGAGATTTGTGGTTACGATAATGTTGGCGATATTTCATCGTGTGCTTCTTCGTACGATTACAATCACCTATTTGGAATTAAGAACTAAACAGAGTTATGAAGAAACTTCTACCCGGATTGATTTTACTATTTTCCCTGAACGGATTTGGTCAAGAAATTGTTGGTTTTTCCATGTCGGATTGTGATCATCGAGACTACCCCCAGTTTACCAAAAACCGCCTACTTTCGAAGGAGTACCGAAACGATACCTTGTTACTTAAGCTTGGAATGGTTCTGAATTGTGCCATTGAGCCCATTCCGATTGTTCAATTATCGGAGGACTCGCTCTTCATTGCCTTCAAAGACACTTCTACCTCTTACGCCATGTGCGATTGCTGTTTTGAACTCAATTTCACACTAACAGAAGTTCCCGACACCAATTTCATCCTCTTCTATGGATTGAATCGAACGAGCCTAGAAGAAGATAGTGAGGACACATTTTATCGAAAAATCGGACGGGTAAAGAACCAGTACATTTTTCCTTCCTATTACGAAATTGAGGAAGCAATGTCTACGGAACATCCTAACCAAGTGAACGAAGAGGGCAAAAAAGTCGGTATTTGGAACGAATCTAAATGATCCGACACAAATAGTCCCTTTTGGGTTTCTAAGTATGAACTCGACGAGAACAATCAATCAAAGCTTGTTTGGAGAGTATACTTTTCAGAAGCCCCGTACGCTAAAATAGAAGAAGTGGTTGTTCGTAATAGTCCACACCATCTTACTTCCATTGAGGGAATGACTTATTACAAGATGTTTGGAATTGATAGGATTAAAGATTAAGTTAAGACTTCAAATTGCGCTTGAGCTTTTCAAGAAAATACTTAGTACTTCTATTAACAATCTTTTTAATTTCATCGTCCGAGTATGACTGTGAATAAAACTTTTGAAATTCTTCTATTCGCTCTCCGTTTTCATCAAGTACGTAATACTTGAACTGATCAAAAATCACTTTTATTTCTGAAGAAGCATTGAATACATGAACACCATTCTTTACAAATCCAATAAAATTAATTCTCAAGCTTAATTCAGACACGTAACCAACTCTACTCATTTTCTTATAAGTATCAGACTGAGAAGCAAGTCTATCAAGTATCATAGACCTTTTTTGCATATCTTGGACACTATTTATTATGTCTTCATACTTTTTTTCGTAGTCGAGCCAACCCTCAAAGAAAACCAAACCATTGTCACCTCCCCCTCCAAGGGTAGTCCCAATGTAGTTAACTACGTTTCTCTCAATAAAAAGATCACTAAACTGGTTATGTTTTTCTAGGAAAGAATCAAATAATGAGCGAAGAGAATCCTCATAAAGTTTCGGGATTTTTACTATATCCCTTTTTATTAAGTCAATTTCTTTTTCTGACAACCCTTGCTTCCACAGCAAAATCTCTTTATCTATATCGTCATCATCCGAAATATCTTTTCCTGCAATGGCGTCCAACACCAACTGTTGAGATTCAATTAATAAATTTCCGAGCAACACATGAAAATCTTTTGAATCTCCTCCATAACCTTGAATCTCGGCAAGTATTCGATTATAAGACTCTCTCGATTTCTCACTCAACAAAAACGGCGGATAACCAAAACTGATTAACAATAAATTCGTTAATAATCGAGCTGTTCTTCCATTCCCATCATAAAACGGATGAATGCGCACATACTTTAAATGAAAATCGAAGGCAATTAAAACAGGATGTTTACGATCCTTTTTACCCGATTTCAGCGCATCAATATCTGCATTTGTTTCATTGAGAAGTTCATGCATAGCATCTGGAACCTCACTATGCGGCAAAAAATAAAACTTCTCTCCCCTATAATTAATCAGATGATTATCCGTGGTTTTCCATTTCCCAATAAAATCCCTTTTCGCTGGATCATCTTCATGCATAATCGCCTTGTGCATATTCTTGATCCGCTTTTCTGAAATGCGAATATCTCCCTTACCAATTTTGAAAATTTCCTGAACGACTTCATCATGACCGCGCATTTCTGAAATATCCTTGAATGATTTCCCATCAATGGTAACATTGTCCATCATCAATTGCTTCGTCTCAATGCGAGTAAGTGAATTCCCTTCCATTGCATTCGAAAAGTAATTCCAATCTAAACGAAATTTGTATTGAATTTGCTTCGCTAAATCACTATCCAATTTACCGTGCTCATCAATTTGAGCTTGTAGTTCATCGATTTTGGATAATATGTCGTTTAATTTATTCATTACTTTCTAGTAGAAAATTTACAAGAGCATCACTAAAATACTCATTTAGGGCGTTACTGTATAAAATCAATGAAAAAACGGCAACAGTACGGCATTTTCAGCCAATCTAGAATTAAAAGATCACCAGAAATTCTAACAAATTTGCACAACTTGGGAAAGTCATGATACCATTCAAGATGAATAGCTCTACCCTCTCATCTTATCCAATAAATCACTCAATTGCTGAGCTTCTTCTTGCGATAAGCTCGACGAAATCATGTTTGAGCGATCACTATTGAACTCTTTGTCAATTTCGGACAGAAGCGTTAATCCTGCCACGGTGATTTCAACGAAAACCACACGACGGTCACTTTCGCAGCGAACACGGCTGATAAGTCCCTTGTCAAACAACTTATCCATAAGACGTGTTGTATTGGGAGACTTCTCCACCATTCTACTTTTCACATCGTTTACAGAGATGGATTTCTTTGCTCCTCGCAAAATTCGAAGAATGTTGAACTGCGCAATGCTGAGTCCGTATTCCGCCATAAACTTGTTCTGCTTCGTTGCGAAATAATTGGAAGTATATCGAACATTTACAATTGCTCGATGCCAGGGTGATTGAAATTTACTTTGGATAGCGTCATCAATTTTCATAGTGTAAATTTAATTACCTAGGTAATATCTTCAAAATTTTTCTTCATTTAACTTCAAAACTGTGACAATATTGCTTTTTTTCCTGTGAGAATAATTCCTTATCTTGACCGAGATCTTTTTACAAAGTACATTTCAAACATGCTCAACACGCTCAAAATCTACACTTTAAAACCACTAAAACCTGTTCTTTTATTCGGTTTTGTTCTCTTCATACATCTAACTACTTCTGCCCAAATCACAGATGACTATTGTGGCACTTCGATCGATGAAGCAAACTATGATCGTCTTATCGAACTTAATCAACGGTGGGAAGATCGTGCATCCAATCTTGATCTATCCAAAGCTTATGGCGGCACCACGTTTTTCGTTCCGGTGCAAATGCATATCATTCGTCAAGATTCGGGACTCGGTGGAAGTACTGAGGCAGAGGCGTTAACGGCACTTGACAGAATGAATGATTATTACATCGATGCGAGTATTCACTTTTACCTGTGCGATGACATTAATTTCATCGATAACTCAAACTACTACGACTACACTAAATCGCAAATGAATGCCCTTGATGCGGCATACAGTCAAGACAATGTTGTCAACATTTATATTGCGAATTCGGCGACAAGCAGTTCAGGTTCTGGTATTTGTGGACACGCGCAATTTCCTGGTGGACTCGATTTCATCATGGTGACTACTTCGTGCATGAATAACGGAAGTACACTTGCTCACGAAATGGGACATTATCTTGGGTTGTATCACACCCACACAACATCATTTGGTAGCGAAGCCGTTGATGGTTCAGATTGTTCTACGCAAGGAGATTTGATTTGTGATACACCTGCAGACCCCAATTTAAGTGGTGAAGTAAACAACGACGGTTGTATTTATGAAGGCGTAGACACGGACGAAAATGGTCAGTTCTACACACCTCAAGTTACCAACCTGATGTCGTATGCATCAAAGGAGTGTCGTTTTGAGATAACCGAAGGACAACTTGAAAGAGCTTTATGGACCTTACAAAACGAGCGATCGTACCTAAGCTGTTCGGTGCCCGACTTGGAAGCCAACTTCTACATTCATCGAGACGAATCCTGTTCCAACGGAACGACGATTTCATTTTACAATGCCTCAGAAGGAGCCGTTACTAGCTATAGTTGGGATTTTGGAGATGGTGTTGAAACCTCCACCGATGAATCACCTGAATGGGTGTATTGGGCGAATGGTGTGTACACGGTAACTTTAACCGTTAGTGATGGAATCAACACAGATTCATATACACAGAAAATTGCCGTTGGTCCAGTATCTATCCCCTACACCAACGATTTCGAATCGGGAGAAGTTGATCTCGCAGATTTCAACACCTACAACTCGATGAAAAATGAAGTGTATGTTCATCCCGATGCTGCAGAATCGGGTGCTTTCGGAATGCTTTTCGATGGAAATGCCGTTAGCGGTGCTAGTCCCTATTTTCAATCGCCAAATACAGGCGAAGCGTTTCAGGAACTGTGGAATCCGTACTTTAAATCGAGTGCGAAACTATGCGTTGACGCTTCTTACATCACCAATTTACAACTTGAGTTTGACAAGCGACAAATACGAACAACGAGTGATAGCTACACCAATTTTGTAATTACTGTAAACGGACAACAGGAAGGATCGGTGGTTCGAGTGAATTCTTCTGGGACAGATGACGCAACGTTTACGCATTTGGTATACGATTTATCGGCCTACAACAACTCTGTGATCACCATTGGTTTTGAAGGAACGCATCGCTACGACAAAGACAGAAGTGGAACGGATAACGGGTCGGCAACGTTTATTGACAACATCAGTATCACTGGAATTTTGTCAACTGATAACATCGAACCAACTGAGATCATTTCGATTTATCCAAATCCATCTTCTTCTTCCATTTTTGTTCAAACAAACGAGGAGAGTTATGTCATTCTTGACATTCTCGGAAAAGATGTAAGCAATTTGGCGACAGTTAGCTCGCACAATGGAAGCACTTTGGAGTTAGACATTTCGAATTTAGAGAACGGAGTGTATCACTTCAGAACTTCGAAGGGAATTGAACGATTCATTAAAACGGAAAAATAAATGAAGTACCTCACTCTAACGCTATTCATTCTTATTTGCTCAACTTGGCTGACTTCGTGCAATACGAAAGATGCGTCCGATTACGTCACTCCGCCAGAACAAACGGTAAACGTTGGGGAAAAGGTGAACATCTACTACACCACGAATTCATGCTGTCGTTACTGTGCACCGAACATAAAGAACCTAAATCACTTGAAGTATCTCGGAGAAGAAGTGATCATTCCATATGATGACGGATGCGCGGGATGTGACGAAACTGTTGCGCTTGTTTTCGAAGCAAAAAGCAAAGGAACGGATACGATTGCGGGTCGTATTTTGGAACAAAGCAAGGATTGTAGCGATACCCTCACGGAGTTTGAATCGTTTGTGATTCATGTGAACTAATTGAAATGAAGAAGTTCTTGTTTTTCCTGATCGTCATGCCGTTACTCCTAGCCGGCTGCTCAAACGAGTATGAAGTTGAGGATGCCTTGTACGCATACATTGAAACAAAATACGCCGACGAATCGATCAACCTGGAAAATACACTCGACTCTCTCGAAAAGTACTACGTTGAAGAAGGCGTAATTGCGTCAGGCTCTCCATCTGATTTACGCGACTATTTTCAACAGAACATTGATGAAGGACAATTACGGATTTCGCACAACGATCAAGCACGAGCACTTTTGAGTAGAGTTTCATTCTCTTTCAACGAATTGGAAAAAGCTGCTTTACGACAAGTGGATGGCGAAACATTCGATGCCAGCAAGTTTGGAATCATTTCGAATCTTATTGAAGAAGAAACGACAAAAACGGGACAAATTGCTTCAAGCACGGTAGCACTCCCCTACTTGGAAGTTCTTTCGGTGAAAGACTTTGAGCACCCATTTTACAGATCGAATGTGTTGCTATTTCTTCACATGTGTTACTTTCACCACTACGTAAAATACCAAGAATACATTCGAGAGATGCCAAAGAAGGTTGAGTATGTTGTAGAGTGATTAATCAGGGAAATGCGTATAAAACTCCTGATCTAAAAACCTTTAATCTCACGTTAAGCAAATCCCAAACTATAAGGCAGTTCCTACTTCGAACAAGACAAATCAGCATTGAATCATCAGAACATGATGTTTTCAGATTAAATATGCTGATTCAATCACTCCGTTATTTCTCTAAAACATTCACTTTCCATTCCCATGGTTCTGTTTTAACTGTTCCAGAGTTATTCCTTATGGAAACTGTACCTCGAATTGTCTGTAGTCCTTTTTCAGGTTTCACCGTGACAATTCCCAAACCATTTTCATATACGATTTGAGGTTGATAGTCTTCTATGGTAACTTGAGGCGGCCAATCTGAATCAAAAGCAGCAATTGACACCTTTATTTCTACATCTTCACCTTCCTTAATTGTCGATGGACCTGTAGCAAGTGGAATTATCTGGTTAAATCGATAACAACAGTGTCCTTGTTTGCCTTGCCAATGTATATATGCTAATGATCGAGCCTTTAATATTTCATTCTGAAGCGCAGATAGCGATGAAATGGCGGATACAATTGGAGCATTCGTAAACATTGAGTTGACCCAGTGGACTTTGGCGCCATTTTTCTCTATAAAATCTGGTTTCGTCAACATAAGGTAAAGATCTATTAAAACTTGTCTATCTTCTTTTTTGTTTACCTGACTCGCATCAATCACAGAAGCTACTTGACGAATTAAATCTTCCCTGTCTGTATATTGATTAATTGCCTTTACATCAATTTTGAATTCTTTCCGTCCCCACGTGTATGTGCCCGTATGCTTCACAATAATACGTCTGTAATCATTCAGACTCCTCCATAGCTCATGTCCTTTGCTAGAAAGTTTTTCCTGACTTTCTCCTATTAATTCAAGGTTTACTACGTCAGATGCCTTTGGGCGTTCTACAGCAAGTAAATTCAGATCGGAAGGTAAACAACCCAATTCAGGATTGTATTTCTTCCAAACAATTACATCAGGATCATTGTCTTTCTCAATTGCGATATTTTCACCTTCTTTTTTTAATAGGTCAATTTTTATTTTTTCTATTAACGAAATCAGCCTAAAACAAGAGTTCTCAATACTATCAAGATGTTCAAAAATCATAGATAACTTGTCTCGTTTCAGAGTTAACTCTTCTACTCTTGAAGATATTTTCAATTCATACCTTAAATAATCATAGAAATCGTATCCACGGTAAAACTCAATTTCATTAGCTCTATCCATTTGCTTAGCTACATAGATAGTGGAATCGAGTGAAGCCTTAAAAAAAGGATCTTCATTGCTCCCACAGCCGTGTAGAACGGTCAATAATAGTAATACTGATATGTAATGGAATCTATTCTTCATTCATTAGGGTAAATGGTATTCTCATATAATTCATGCGTTGAAGCACTTTTTCAAGTCATTCTAAAGAACTCAAAGTTACTGATCAATTTATTCTTTCATCTGATCCAAATCAATAGTAAAAAGGCCTACAGAAGAAGTATAATTTCTCGCTTTAATAATTGGTGTGTCGTAATGTCCGAAGACTTTTGAAACGCAAATCAGAAAAAAGGATAATAGATGAGCCCCTTCATTATTTTTGAATCAAAGTTCATACTAATCTAATAATTCCTATTGAAAACAAACTCCCATTTTTTTTATGCACATTCCTTTTCAACGCATTCGTTTTTCGTTTTCACGTAAATAAATCATCGCTTCTTTAACGGCCTGTGCCGAACTTTTGGGATTAAAACCTAATTCTGTCCTTGCTTTTGATGTGTCAAAATCTTGTTGAAGTCCTGAAAACATAGCAATGTCTTTCGTTGTTAGCAAAGGTGCTTTTCCGCTTATTTTACTTCCAATTTCCATAAACCACGCTACTGTGTAGAGAATTGGTTTGGGAACTGCTGTAGGTAATTTAATTTTCAATTCAGGAAAAAGCTCTTTTGCAATTTTTGTGGTGTCTTTGATCGATGTACATTTTTCGTTTGCCAAAATGTAGCGCTCGCCATTTCTCCCCTTCGTGGCTGCTAAATAACAACCTTTCGCAACGTCTTTTACGTCAATCCAATTTAAGGTGATATTGGTTTCAACTGGAATTTCTTTTTGCAGAATCAGATTGATTATGTTGTAAGAAACATTTAGCGGCATAAAAGCTTCACTACCAATCATTGCTGAAGGCAACACGGCAACTAATTCGATGTTGTGTTTTTCCGCCAGTTCAAATGCCAATTTTTCGGCATCATTCTTTGAATTGTAATACGTATCCCTACGGTCGGGATTATAGCCGTAACTTTCTTTTGTTGGTAATTTGGAATAATCCAAAGCGGCTATGGAGCTCACATACACAATTCGTTTTACGCCTGCTTCTGCTGCTGCCTCGATTTGAAGTTTCGTTCCTTCAAGATTAACATCGTAAATCTCCTTTTTTGGGTTCTTTGCCCACAGTTTAAATGCAGCACCAACGGCATAAAAAACTTCAACACCTTGTAAAGCATTTACCAGCGATTGCTTGTCTGTGATATCGGCTTGTACAACTTCGCAATTGAGCCCTACAAACGATTCCTTATTTTGAATGTTCCGAACCGAAGCTCTAACAGGAATACCTTTTGATAAAAGCAACCTCGCTACATTGTTCCCAAGATGTCCGTTTGCACCCGTTACTAAAGCTAATTTTTTCTGTGTCATGTCTTTTGATTAAGAATAATGACACAAAATTCATCACTCTACCATCAAATACACTTCACAAATGTTACCTAATGATTTCTTTTCGTATTCTGCTTAAACTTTTAGGGTTCATTCCTAAAAACGAAGCGATGTATTGCAACGGAACATTGTGTAAAATCTGCGGATGGTTTTCAATGAGTTTTTGATAACGTTGCTCTGCCGTGAGTGTGGCTAATTCTTTTGACCGATTTTCATTGTAGGCAAGGGATTGTTGGAAAACTGTAATGCTGAAATCTTTAAACGTTGTGCTTTGCTGCGTAAGCGCATCCAAATTGTCTTTAGTGATTCGAAGTAACTCGCACTCGGTAATGCACTCTAAATTTTCATTTGCTTTGGTCTGATTAATAAAGTTGAAATACGAAGTAATAAAACCAGGCGGACAATTTAAATGAGTGGTAACTTCATCGCCATTCTCGTTGTAATGAAACAGTCGTACAAAACCCGAAACCACAAAGTAGAGGTATTTCGGAATTTTTCCCTCTTCTTCAATAACTCGGTTTTTGGGAGAAAGCACAGGCTCGAAATATTTTTTACACAAACCTTCATCACCATCGGCAAGTGTTACATTATGAGCCATTATCTTTAATAATTCTTCGTGCATTGTATCCGAATATTATGGTTTTGAGGGCGGTACTTGGTTGATTACAGCTAAGAACCGTTCATCTCCATCTCCCATTTATTCTTTCGAAGTTAAGAATACATTTTTAAACCAAAAGTGATTTTACAAAGCGAAGTACTTATGATTTAATGGGCGAGTTGATCGTATTGTCAATTGAACTTATTTACTCTTATGCCTTCTTTCTATTCCAAGCAATAGTGAATACTCGTATAAAAAAGAAGATAATTACAAATGTGATTATCTGCCCCAGTATGGCGTACGCTTTTCCACCACCAAATCCGAGAAAGAACCCCAAAATATAGCCAGGAGTTAGTATTAGATCTAACCAAACTGGAAATTTACTCCCAGATCCTTCAATAATTGAAAAGAGAACAATCGTAGATGGTATCCAGTACGTCAAAGTGACTATTAAAGCTAAAAGATTTGGTCTATTTCTCATTGATTTTTCTACTGACAACTAAAATGCTCAATTTTTGGTTGCACCATTCATTCTTTAATGGTTTACTAATAGTCAAAAATATCCGTTTTCACTCCACACGGAAGTAAATGAGCGCGTTTTCACGTAGAAACTACTACAACCACATCATCTTAAAATCTTCCTCTGTCGGTTCTTCTTCAAAGGTAATCTCAAAAGTATGTGTCCCGGGAAGTAAACTTTGGAAGTTCCGATCGAATTTGACACCGAATTTATCCGAACTGATCCAGAAGTCTTTCAAAAACTTGGTTGTTTCGATGGTGATGACGCCACTGTTTTGTCCCAATGTTCGGTTATACGACATTTTCACAGCCGATTCAGGTGCTTTTTCTCTGTTGAGTTGGATATTATCGTAGGATCGAGAGAATTGATTTCCTTCTTCATCAGTCCACGTAAAGACCAAGTGCGCATTCATCTTTTTGAGGTCTTCTTTCACCGTTTTCATGCAAAGCGGTTGCGAACCTTGCCCGTTTACTTGCTGCGACAGTTCGATTACCGCTTTACTCTTCTCTTTCAAGTCGAAGATTTCACATTGCACCTCACAATTGAAGGTATCGATGACATCCGAAACGAGATAGAAATCGACGTCCTCCAAATCGTTGTACTTCGCCACAACAGAAACATCTTCATAATCCTTCTTCATCTCATACTGAAGCGCTTTCCAATTCCCGAAATAATCAACACTCGACCAAGAAGAAACCTGCCAGCAATCGTTCAATTGCCAAACTAGCGTTCCTCCACAACGTGGATAATCAATTCGATGTCCAGCAATGGCCATACTCACCGCTTTCGACTGCGTCAATTGGGAGAAATACACAAACTCCTCGAAGTTTGCAGGTTCGCCGTACAACTTCTTCGCATGCTTGAGAATCATGTTGTTTCCAACGTAGCTTTTTTGATGATGCTTCATCACATCCGATTTCAAATCCCATTCGTTTGTGTCTGAAAAAGTATGAAGCGTGCTGAATTCGGGGAAACTTTGGAATCCGTATTCGGCATTGAATCGTCCAATTTTCTTTCCGAAATCTTCAATCGGATCTTTTCCGTGCCAAACACCCCAATAATGTTGAGATCCATGGTTGTAAAACTCCATTTTCCCCCAATTGCTCAAGGGAGAAGTATGAATATATGGAATGGATGTAAATTCCTTTACGATTTGTAGCGCCGTTTCCTTGAATACGCGATCGTATGCTGCTTCAATCTCCTTTGCACTCTTGCCAAATAAACCATATTTGATTTGAAAGCCCCAATTTCCCCAGGCGACTTCGACTTCATTGTTTCCATTGAATTGGACGACACTTGCGTGAGCTGCAATTCGGGGTATTTGATAACAAAATTCTTCGGTGATATTCGCAATGAATTTATCATCTCCGGGATACATCGCGCAAGCAAACATCAAATCTTCCCACACCATTATTCCCAATCGGTCGCAGGTTTCGAAGAAAATTTCGTCCGGATAATATCCTCCGCCCCATACGCGAACCATATTGAAGTTACTTTCCGCCATGGTTTCCACCATCTCCACGATGTCTTCATCTTTCACCCGAGCAGGGAAAATATCTTGAGGAATGTAATCGGCTCCTTTACAGAACAATTGTCGTCCATTGATTTTGAAGTAGTAGCTCGTTCCCCATTGGTCTTCTTCTCGCACCAACTCAGAGGTTTTTACTCCAAATTGGAAAGATTTTGAATCGATTGCTGTTTCATTTTTAGAGAATATCCACGTTTCATCGTATAAGTGCTGCTCACCATGTCCGCGTGGCCACCACAGCGCTGGATTGCTCAATTGCGCAGTTCTTCGACCTTCTCCATTCTTGATAATCACTTCTTGATCTCCGAACTGTTTACTTTTCCACAGAAGCGTATCGTCTTTTTTGACCGCCAACTCGACCATCATCTCCATTTCCGCTCCATTCTCCCCGACTTCAACCGTGTTTATCGTTGAATTGATGATGCGATTGTCGTTGTACGTAATAACATGTGCGATCTTATTGAAACCAATTGTGTTTAACCGAAGTGACCAATCCCAGCCAAATTGATATTGCGGTTTACGTGTGAGCGGCGCCACTGCATTCTTATGCACATCGTTTGGAGCAGGAAGTTGATACCCCATTTCATCGTAGGTTTTCGCGTGATACATCACGGGCGGCGTGATATACACTTGAATTTCATTCATTCCTTGCTTCGCATGTTCTTTGATTTGAACACGGTGCGGAATAAACGCATTAGCTGTTTCCATCACCAACTTTCCATTCACATATACCTTACCATAGGTATCAATCGAGGGAAATTCCAGTTCGACGTACTCTTTGTCCAATTGTTCATCTGTCAGGAAGATAATCGACTTGAATTCCCAAACATGCTCCTCGAACCAACCAAATTTGAGTTCGTTTAAGCCATAAAATGGGTCTGGCATCTCGCCCGATTCAATAAGCGCTTCTTGAACAGAGCCTTTTTGCCCCAAATCCTGCCACGATTGCTTTACGGGATGCAAGAACGACCATTCGAGAGGTTCAGAATGAATGTTTCCTTGTTGACTGTTCACTTGAAATCCCATAATCACACTCATTAAAACAAAAAGATGCCTCATAGTTTACCATTTACGGTTGAATCCAGCATCGATCAAATCTTCTTTTCGTGCTGTTTTCAACGCAAAATTAAATCCTTCATACACCGAGTAGGCTCCGTAGTTTCCATATTTGTCTAGGGCAAGAAAACCAACTTGCAATCCTGTTAAATCTTCGTGCTTTTGAATGATACGATCTACGGCCATTTCGCATGCTTGCTGCGGTGTATAGCCTTGTCGCATGAGTTCAACAACTGTATGACTTCCAGCAATTCGAATCACCGCTTCGCCCATACCCGTTGCACATGCCGCACCAATTTCATTATCAACAAACAAGCCAGCACCAATAATTGGCGAATCTCCTACTCGACCAGGAAGCTTGTACGCCCAACCACTTGTTGTACACGCTCCACTTAATTTTCCGTTTGCATCAAGTGCCAACATTCCAATCGTATCGTGATTTTCGTGGTTGATTTCAGGTTTTTCAAACGCCTCTTTATTTTCCTTCTTCCACTTCTTCCAATCTTTTTTCACTTCCTTGATCGGCATTTTTGCCTTTTCAAATCCGTAATCAAGTGCAAATTCACGTGCGCCCTCTCCTACCAGCATAACATGCTGTGTGCTATCCATCACTTCTCGCGCTACCGAAATGGGATGTGCAATTCCTTCCAAACAAGCCACAGCTCCACAACGCGATTTATGATCCATGATACACGCATCCAACGTTACATGTCCGTCACGGTCTGGTCGTCCACCAACGCCCACACTCCGATTCGTTAAATCAGCTTCTGTGACCATCACTCCCTTTTCCACCGCATCGAGTGAATTCCCGTTGTTCTCCAATTCTTTCCATGCTTCGGCATTTGCAGCTAAACCATGATTCCACGTAGAAATTACAATCGGCGTTTGTACCAATCGCTTCTTAGTTTCTGAGGAAGATTCCAACAATTCGGCAGCATTCGAAGGTTTCACCAAGCTCATTATCGCGCCTGCCAAACCTAACTTGAAAAAGGTTCTACGTTTTAAATCACTCATCTTTACTGTTTAAATATTCTTTCAACCATTTTCGATAGGCCGCAACATTCTTGTTGTGTTCTGCATTGGTTGTTGCAAAATTATGTTTTCCCGTTCCGTCTCCGCAGAGGAAAAGATAGCTTACATCCGCTGGATTGAGCACTGCATCAACTACTTCGTAGGGAGGTAAACAAATCGGTCCGGGCGGAATTCCCGTGTAGATGTACGTATTGTATGGACAGTCTTTATCTCGATGGACATTCAACAAATGTTCAACGCCCTTCAAACGATCTGGCCAGCAAAATTTAAATGTTGGATCAGCTTGAAGTGGAATTCCTTGTTCAATTCGATTGAGGTAGAGTTTTGCGATAATTGGCCATTCTTCGGGAACACGTGATTGCTCCATGTAGACAATACTTGCTAGGGTAACCGCCTGCGATGGCGTTTTTAACCCAATATTTTTCAACTTTTGTTCTCGCTCAGGCGTCCAGTAATTGCGGAATTCAGCCGCCATGAGCTCCACAAATGTCTCAGCATCGGTATCAAAATACATTTCGTATTCCTTCGGAATAAACAAAGCAGGAACTTGCTCTGCTGTAAACCCGTATTTTTTCAGTGTTTTTGGGTTTAGAATGTAATCAACAATAGATGCGCTATCTGCCAAGATGCACTTACTGATATTGGAACCGATATCTGGAATCACCTCACAACGATTGAATAAAACGCGCACTTTTTGCTCTGCCTTACCTTGTCCATTTTCGCCTTTTACAAATCCGTCCAATAGATTGGCATGTGTAGTTCCAGAAAGGATAATGTACTTACCCGCAGCGAATGCATTTGTGTCAATCGCGTATTCCTTAACGGCATCAAAGAACTGCTTTTGATTCGAGAGTACTCCTGCCTCAACGAGTTCATGCGCCAATTGCGTTGCCGTAGGATCTTCCCGAAATAGAAATTTGACTTCGGTTTTATTCTCTGTTCGTTTGGTATCAGAAAAAAGTGCTTTGATTTTATGTCGACCTAAATATGCGCCAACTCCGATCAATCCCACCAAGACAATTCCTATAATTCCTTTCCTACCCATTTTTCTACTTCAATTGCGTTTGTTTTATCTAGCTCCGATGAGATACGGTATCCCATTTTTTCGAAGAGCTTACGACTTTTCGTATTTGTTGTGTGAATCAATGCTTTCAATCGGTTAACTCCTAGTCTTATAGCCTCAGCTTCTACGAGTTCAAGTGCTTTTGCTGCGTACCCTTTTCGGCGAAATTCTTCTTCAGCGATTAAAATACCAATTGACCCCGATTTATTATCATAATTAATGTCAAAAATATCCACAGCGCCCAGAAGGGTTTCGCTCTTACAAATCATAAAACGAAGCTGTGATGGGGATTTGACGTCCTGAAAGGACAGAATCAATTGTTCAATATCCTCGATGGTATACGGACTATCGTTATCGCTTACCTCCCAGTTTTCGGGATTGTTCTCCCAAGACAATATGGTTGGTGCATCGCTGAGAATCGGTAAACGCAGTGAAACATCCATCCAATGTTATTTTGATAGTGAATCGAGATAGGCATGAATATCATCCGTTGAATATTCTGGCAATTCCAACTCCGTTGATGTGATGTTCCATGCAGTAATTGCACCCAGTGCATGTTGCGATTCTAGTTCCTCTAATAACTCCGACAATTTTTGAGGTGCAGCAAGACCCAAAACCGATTTTATCGGCTGTAAACACGTC
This sequence comes from Flavobacteriales bacterium, assembly GCA_013373595.1. Classification (GTDB taxonomy): domain Bacteria; phylum Bacteroidota; class Bacteroidia; order Flavobacteriales_D; family Crocinitomicaceae; genus UBA4466. Next base: position 40,080 of record JABXHO010000160.1, read on the forward strand.
ACCTCTCCTGGAATCGTACGTTCAAAACTGGAAAATGAGTCTGTACACGTATTCAAATCGAAGTCCGCTTTCAGCTCAACAGCCACGACGGGTAGATGTTTGCGCTCAATGACGGCGATTAAATCCATCAAATTCGCGTTCCAATCAACACCGTTCGATTTCAAGCTGAAATACGCACCATCCACAGAAATTCCCATGTGCGGTGGAACACTCGTTGGGTTCCAAATCCACAGATATCGTTGATTCACTTGGAAACTTTCCCGATTGAATGCAATTAGGTTTTTCAATACTATATTACAATTTGATAGTACCATGAAATACTGAAGTTGCTGGTCCGATTAGCCAAATATTTTCAAATCCTCCATTGCTGTTTTGCGTTGCTTCCACATACAATGTTCCTCCTTTCGTCTCCACTTCCAAACGATCAATTTCAGGGTATTTAGACATCTGAATCAATCCACAAGCTGTTACTCCTGTACCACATGAAAGTGTTTCATCCTCTACACCGCGCTCGTACGTTTCTACCCGAACTCTCGACTTTGAGTTTTCAATGAGGTAATTCACATTAACCCCTTCTTTTTTAAAACTTTCTGAATAACGAATCTTTTTACCGAAGGTAACAATATCGTCATCGTTTCCGTCTGTTCGTCGAACGTAATGTGGCGACCCCGTATCAACGAAAAAATCATCTTCGATATGTGTAATCTTATCGACGTCAAGCATTTCCAATCGTACCAATCCATCTTCAATTTCACCATGGTGAATTCCGTCAATGGCATTGAATCGTGTTTTTGAATCAATCAATCCAATAGCATTGGCAAAATGAATACTGCATCTTGCACCATTCCCACAGAAACTTTTAGAACCATCCGCATTAAAATAATCTACATAGAAATCTGCAGAATCATCTACAGATAACTTAATCAGACCATCAGCACCAATTCCTAACTTTCGATCACACAAAAACTGAACCTGCTGTGTTGTCAAACTGTCATATTCACCTGACATATTGTCCAACATCACAAAGTCGTTTCCCGTTCCTTGATATTTTACAAAGTCAATTTTCATTTGCTGCAAATTTACAGATAAGAATTGAACTCCTTCCAAGTTTTACGTGTATTCACGCTTTCCACTAAACGCAGGCACCGCAAGACCTAGACAGTTTAAATTCTGCTTAACAATCTTTAACACAGCGCAAGGTGTATCAAAAGGAAGATTGGCGTTATACTTGATAGAAAGAAATCAGATTTTTAACAACACAACCCAAATTAATATGAACAATAAATTGAAAATTTTTGGACTAGGTTTGCTGGGTGGGATGTTACCGCTTGCAGCATTTTTAATTTTAAGTGGAGGTGACAACACATCTTCACAAGCCGATACCGTTTCAAACACCCAAGAGAATCGGTTCGCAAAGCAGACAAACTTTAACTTTTCCAATGCCATTCCTTCTGAGGATTTCGTAATGGCTTCTGAAAGTAGCTTAAACGCGGTGGTTCACGTAACAACAGTCGTTGAAAAAACAACGTTCCAACGCGATATTTTCTCAGAATTCTTTTACGGCCCAGGAGCAGGAGGACGCGAATACAAACAATACGGTGAAGGCTCTGGTTCAGGTGTGATTATCGCGAACGACGGTTACATTGTTACCAATAATCACGTGATTGCAGATGCAAAAGAGGTTGAAGTTACCTTGAACGACAACAGTAAATACAAAGCGACAATTGTAGGAACGGATCCTTCAACTGATATTGCCGTGCTTAAAATTGACGCAAACAATTTAACAGCGCTACCGCTTGGAAATAGCGACAACTTGCACATTGGTGAGTGGGTATTAGCCGTTGGAAACCCGTTCAACTTGACATCTACGGTAACCGCTGGAATCGTTTCTGCGAAAGCGCGTAACTTGAACATGATTGAAGGAGGGCAGTCCAATGACGGATTGGTTCCAATCGAATCATTCATTCAAACAGATGCTGCTGTGAACCCTGGAAATAGCGGTGGTGCACTCGTTAATACTAACGGAGAATTGATCGGAATTAACACAGCTATCGCCTCTCGCACAGGAAGTTATTCGGGGTACTCATTCGCAGTTCCAGTAAACTTGGTAAAGAAAGTCATGAAAGACTTGATTAGCTATGGAGTCGTTCAGCGCGGATACCTTGGAATTCAGATGACGGACATCACACAAGAGTTAAAAGAAGCGGAAAACTTGAAAAATCTTGATGGTGTGTACGTTGCGAGTGTACTCGATGGAAGTGGTGCCGAAGAAGCGGGAATTGTAGCCGGAGACGTGATCTTGAAGGTCGGTAGCGAGCAGATTGGTTCTTCCTCTTCATTACAAGAAAAGATCGGAAGTCGTCAACCGGGAGATAAAGTAGCTGTTACGATACGCAAAGCCAGTGGAAAAGTAGAAGTGAAAGAGATTACACTTCGAAACAAAGACGGGAAAACAACCCTCATTTCAAAAGAAGAAATTGAAAAAAATATGGCGCTAGGTGCAACATTTGCGGCGTTATCGAGTAAAGAAAAGCAAGAGTTAAACATCCGCAGTGGCGTAAAGATTAAATCAATAGGTGCTGGAAAATTAAAGTCTGCTGGTTTGCAGAGTGGAATGATCATCACAAAAATCAATAATCAATCGGTAACCACAGCGGAACAATTAACCTCTAAATTGAGAGAAACAAGCGGAGGTGTATTACTAGAAGTTATGACAAGGTCGGGAATGAAAGATTACGTTGCAATCGGATTGTAACAAACAATTACCTCTATTTCCGTTGATCGCTAAAGATCAGCAGAAAAAGATAAACTCCAGATTAAGAAAATGTGAAATTAGTCCTTGATTTTTTTGGATAACGTTTGCTTTTCGTCGTATCTTTGCAGTCATGCATTTTTTGCAAAAAAAGTAGTAGGATAAACAACTATGAGACAATTAAAAATTACAAAGTCGATTACCAATCGCGAGAGCCAGTCACTAGACAAGTACTTGCAAGACATTGGTAAAGAAGAGTTGATTACCGCGGAAGAAGAAGTAGAGTTGGCCAGAAAAATCAAGCAAGGAGACCAAAGAGCCCTTGAAAAACTCACACGAGCCAACCTTCGATTCGTAGTATCGGTAGCTAAACAGTACCAAAACCAAGGGTTGACCTTACCCGACCTTATCAACGAGGGAAATTTAGGTCTAATTAAAGCAGCACAGAAATTTGATGAAACACGTGGATTCAAATTTATCTCGTACGCTGTATGGTGGATTCGTCAATCAATCTTGCAGGCCTTGGCTGAGCAAGCACGTATTGTCCGTCTTCCTTTGAACCAAGTTGGTTCTTTGAATAAAATTAACAAAGCATTTTCTCGTCTTGAACAAGAATTTGAGCGTCCACCATCTGCTGAAGAATTAGCAGAAGCATTGGAAGTTCCAGAAGACAAGATCAAAGAAAGTCTAAATGTTTCAGGACGTCACGTATCAATGGATGCTCCCCTATCCACTTCGGAAGATGGAGGTACATTGATGGATGTAATGGCCAATAATGATTCACCAAAAGCGGATCACGCTTTGATGTCTGAGTCGCTTCAACGTGAAATTGAACGTTCGTTGAGCACATTGACAGACAAAGAGCGCGAAATCATTCGCTTGTTCTTCGGAATCGGAATGAATCACGGTCTTACGTTAGAAGAAATTGGAGCTAAGTTTAATCTCACACGTGAGCGTGTAAGGCAGATTAAAGAAAAAGCCATCCGACGACTTCGACATACGTCGCGAAACAAATTACTAAAAGCTTATCTCGGATAACAGAAAAAAGCTGCCCATTTGTGGGCAGCTTTTTTTTCTGCATAAATTTTAATTTCAACACTTTAACAACACATGGAAACAGCGCTAGGTTACGAAAAGGAACTGAACTCGCACATTAAACAAGAACGTGCAGCGGTAAAACTTTCAAGCAACGTAGGAGAATTATTGTATGACAAAGGGGTCGAGTTGGTTTTCTTCCGAAACCACTTAACGAATATTACAGTAGCTCAAGTATTAAAACTACACGTATACTCGCAACGAGTAGTAAAAAAGCCGGTTGACATCTTCACCAGTGCGGAATTGTCTCAAGAATTACTTGAGATGGATTTAGCTCCTGCAAAACTTGACATCGGGAAATTGGCCAGCGAATGGTTGAATGAACAAGCAAACTACGAGTCGAAACGTGCATTTTTGGATGACAAACTGTCCAATTTTGGAAAAGATAACGCTCAACCCTTTCAGCCACGCGACGTTGTGTTGTACGGTTTTGGTCGTATCGGACGTTTGGCAGCGCGTGAATTGATTAAGCAAGCTGGTAAAGGTCAACAATTGAGATTACGTGCTATCGTAACAAGAGGAGATACTCCAGAGCAATTGGAAAAACGTGCCGCTTTGTTGAAAAACGATTCTGTTCACGGAGCGTTTGATGGAACGGTGAGCGTCGATCACGAAAACAAAGCGTTAGTGATTAATGGACAAATCGTACAGTTGATTGCTGCTTCTCAACCAGAAGATATCGATTACACAAAGTACGGCATCAACAATGCGTTAATTATCGACAACACAGGTGTTTTCACAAATCGCGAAGCACTTTCAAGACACCTGCAAGCAAAAGGAAGTTCTCGTGTGTTATTGACAGCGCCAGGAAAAGAAATTCCAAACATCGTTTATGGAATTAACCAAGGTGAGTTGGATTTGGAAAATGAAAGAATCTATTCAGCGGCATCGTGTACAACAAACGCGATTTCTCCTGTATTGAAAGTCATCAACGATACGTACGGAGTTGTTAAAGGACACATTGAAACAGTTCATGCATACACCAACGACCAAAACTTGTTGGACAACATGCACAAGAAACCACGTCGTGGACGTTCTGCTGCAATCAACATGGTAATTACCTCTACTGGTGCTGGTGCTGCCGTAACGAAAGTTATTCCAGACTTGAAAGATAAATTGACAGCGAATGCGGTTCGTGTACCGACTCCAAATGGATCGTTGGCCATCTTGAACCTTGAGCTCAACAAAAAAACAACTATCGAAGAATTAAACGAAGCAATGCGTAACGAAGCATTGAACGGAGAATTAGTAAACCAAATCTACTACGCAACAGACCCTGAAATGGTATCAAACGATATCATTGGAAATACATGTTGTTCTGTTTTTGATTCCAATGCAACAATCGTTTCAAACGATGGAAAGAACGTTGTTCTTTATGCTTGGTACGATAATGAATACGGATATACGAAACAAGTAATCCGCATGGCGAAATACATCACAAAAGTACGTCGCGCGATTTACTATTAATCGTTAAAAAGTTACAGAGAATCCCTGCTTATTCTGATACACATCGGAATAGTGGGGATTTTTTATTTGTACCCGCTCCTAATTGCGAAAAAACTTGACTATCTTCAGTCAATATGCGTTTTATCAAACTAGTTATTGGAGTTTCTGTAATTGCTTCCATCCTTGGAAGTTGTACCTCTGAAGTTAGAAATGAGATGGAGGCAAGCGCGAAACAGGACAAAGAAGTACATGCGGAAGAGACTCCCCCAGCAGTCTCGTACCCAACCCAAATTACTCAAAGAAATGTACGGAAACATTTGGTAAACACCGAAGGCTCTCACTTGAAATACGACAGCATACAAATTACACTGGTAAATGATAGTAGTTACTATTGCCACTACTACATATCCGAAAGAAAAATACCTTCTCAGAATGACACTTTAGCACTTCCCAAGGCTGTCATTCGCACCATCGACACGAATGATGTACAGACCTTGCTCCTATCTCCATTTTTCTCATCGGGAAACACGAATCGTTTGTTTATTATTGAACTAGACGGAAAAGTGTACAAAGTAATTGAAGAGAACCATTCTTGCTGCGGTATTTGGGAGCCTCGCGGACACGTTCATTGGGGAAGTTCCATCTATTTCAGTCTTGATTTTGGTATTCTTGGAGTCACCAACAGGCACGAAACAGATGTACAGACAACGATTTTCACGGCGGATTGGGATCAAGAAACGGTAGACAAACTCATCGAGTTCTTACCTTTGTCGAGAAAAAATATTTAAACTGAACTATACAAACCTTATCCCTACCTTTAGAGTAATAGACAGTTTCGATTTTGTAGAATAAACTTAAAATTCTTGCGTTTCTAAAACGTTAAGACTAAGACCATGGATCAAAATAAGACCTAGATGATCTCCGTTTATTAGTAAATTTAAAAATAATCTATATTCTAACCTTTTCATATGCACTATCCTTATCTTTCAGTTATAGTTTTATTCATAATTAACTCGTACTCATTTTCACAAATATTTGAAGGCACGTATATCGCAGAGGAAGATTACAGTAATTTCAAGTCGTCTAAGCTCTACGTAGTCACCGAACTTCTCGATGAAGATTATGATGAACAAATGAGAGAATCACTTGAAAAGTATTGGACATTCTCAGAATACACATTTATTGATTCTGTTCTCTTTAGAACAATGAGTTACAATACAGATGTAAAGAGTTACTTCTTAGTCCCAAGTCCATCCGTAATTTATCTTAGTGGTTCTGAAGATGGCTTCCGACTCAAATCAATGAGCATTCACCTAAAAATAATCAAGGGCTCTCCTACCATGTATGAGTACATCCTCAAGAACGGAAAAGATCCAGCTTTGCGAGGAGGTATTCACCAAAATCGGGGAGGAATTGCAAATGTTTTTTATCGTTTTGGAAGTATGAGGAATTCCTCATCAATAAATCTGGAAAAACTGGGTTTAACACAAAAATATATAGATTCATTAATGAACCAAAGTGAAAGCCAAGCACATCCGAATTCTGAATCCTTTCCTGAAGAATTAATGATTCCAATCTTTATAAAAAACCTTCAATTACAATGTAATACGATTAAACCTGGAAAGTTTTTTAATGGTGCGAACAGATCCAAAAAAATCGAAAATGGTTCACCCCAAATCCATCAGGGTCCAATTTACATTTTAGATACAGACCTAAATCCAATTATCGCATCTATTGAGGATATCAAGTCTAAATACAAAGGTGACGTTGAAGTTGTTTCTAAAGAAAGGTACAATGAGTTAATTGAATCTGGTTCCGACATCAATATCTTCTTTTCGTTCGATAATAATGGCTATAACTATGGAACTATTTTTAATGTAAAAACTGGGGATTTAATCTTTTTCTTGAGAACTCCAGTTCATAAAAAGTCTCCAACTGGATTAGTCCCTTCCCATTTGCGAAAGTGGGAATCTTCAAGAAAACGATCGAAATCTAAAAAATAATCATGGCAAACAATAAACTTCTCGTAAACGAACGACAAACTGATTTAGGAACCTTTATGGTTGGGCGTCTACTCCCCTTCCGAAAGAAACGTCAAGTTGGTCCTTTCACGTACATTGATCACATGGGGCCAACAACCATTGGCGATGGTAAATACCTCGAAGTGGATCAACATCCTCACATCGGATTGTGCACACTCACCTACCTTCTCAAAGGAGAAATTGAGCACAAAGACAGTACGGGAGTCAGTCATATTATTCGCCCTGGAGATGCAGGTTTCATGACATCTGGAAAAGGAGTAACACATACGGAGAGAACTCCTGAATCTCTCAGAAATGGAGAATTGTTCGATATGCACGGTTACCAGATTTGGGTCGCGCTCCCCATCGATAAAGAAGAAATGGAACCTCGATTTGACTTCTACGCCAGTTCAGAAGCTCCGCATTGGCAGGAAGATGGCATCGATTTTAAACTTATCGCGGGAGAAGGCTTTGGAAGAAAATCACCACTTGTTGGATATTCCCCGATGTTCATGGTGGATATTTCAGCTACTAAGGAAACTACACTCGATTTAAGAGGAAAAATTGAAGGAGAAGTCGCGTTTGTGATCGTAAAAGGATCGATTAACAGTGATGGTCAAAAAGTAGAAGCTGGACAAATGCTCATCAGTAAAACGGATGAAGAATGTGAAATCTGCATGGATGAGAACACTCAAATACTCTTATTCGGTGGAAAGCCTTTCGCGGAGGAGCGCTACCTTTCGTGGAATTTCGTTTCGCACAGCAAAGAACGATTGAAACAAGCGAGAGAAGACTGGGAAAATAAACGTTTTCCGAAAGTTCCCGGAGATGAAACGTACATCCCCTTCCCTTCAAAAATCAAATAGACTACACAAATGCAATGGATGCACTCATGATGAAAATGGCCATCCAGTAAGTCGACAAGATGAAAACTTCGGCAAATTTGAAGTCTTTGATGAACTTTTTGTAGGCAATCACTGCATCCGAAAAGGAAAATAGGATTGAACTCAAGCCTAGGGAGTAAAAAACTCCTTGGTCTTGCGAAAATGAAAGCCCAATCGCTTACCAGTCCATAACGATAATAGCCGCGAAATAGACCAATACTGGGATGGTAAACGATTTTAAATGAGGTTGAAGGAATCGAAAATAGGTAAAGCCGATCATCAGCAACACGGCCAGCAAAAAGAAATTCATCTCAAATCCATAGAGTGATGAAAACGCGTAGGTGAACAAGATATGAGCCACTAAAAAAGCAAACAAACCGTAGGTAAACAACTTATCCTTCAATAGAAATACGTCACCAACTAAGGAAAACACCAATCCAACAATTATTGCATTACTGAATGGTGAGTGGTTGTCTGATGCGAGAATAATTGCCTGAAAAATGATCAAAATCGTAGTCAAGGGCTTGAAAATAGCATATGCCCATGCATTGTTCTTTTGACGAAAAAGAATCGCTAACCCTGCCGAAAGGCATACAAGACATCCAAAAATGATCATCCACATGCCGCAAAACTAGCTTTTTCACAGTTAATCAACTACGCCTAGATGCACATTCCCAACGAAATGGTTCCACACCTTCTATTTTCTCATCTTGCGGACTAAATATTTTCTTATTTTGCCTTGTATAAACGCATGAACTCGATGAACAAATCAGCTGATAATTTCTTCATAAATGGTTGCGGTCGTTGTTCGCTCGGCGGAACTCCAGCGTGTAAAATACACCTGTGGGAACAAGAACTCGACCTCCTGCGACAACTCATCCTCGATTCCGGTTTAACGGAAGAATGTAAATGGGGCTTTCCCTGCTACACCTACCAATCGAAGAATGTTGTTATGTTAACCGCTTTCAAGGCATATTGTGGTATTAGTTTTTTCAAAGGAAGTTTATTGAAGGATGATGCAAACCTACTACGCAAACCTGGACCGAATGCTCACGTAGCGCGATTATTCAAGTTTACGAGTGTCGATGAAATCGTACAAATTGAGGAAGCTATCCGAAATTACCTTCAAGAAGCAATCGATATTGAAAAGTCAGGTAAAAAAACGCCTCCAAGAGAAGCAACAGAATCCATTCCTGAGGAGCTCGAACAACAATTTGAAGAAGATCCTATTTTCCGCGAAGCGTTCGAAGCTCTCACTCCAGGACGACAACGCGGCTACCTCATTCATTTCTCTCAACCGAAACAATCAAAAACACGCACTTCTCGAATTGAAAAATCAGTTCCGTTTATTCTGAAAGGAATTGGATTGAATGATCAGTATAAATTCAAAAATAAATAAGCCCGATCCAAGCACGCATTAAAACAGTCTATCAAGAAATGAAGCAACTAGTACCTCTCCTCCTTTTTTCCTTCCTATCCACCTTCTCGTACGGTCAAAACTCCGACTTTGGAAATTGGCTGATTTATTTCGGAAACAAGAAGATCAACTCTTCCTTGAATTGGCATCACGAAGTTCAATACAGAAATTATAACGCCATTGGTGATTTGGAACAATTGCTCCTACGCACGGGTATCGGCTACAACCTGACCGAAAACAACAATAATCTTCTCCTTGGATATGGTTTTATTCGAAGCGAAAATTACATCGATGTAGATAACAAAACAGACCTTAACGAACACCGAATTTATCAGCAATTCATCACGAAGCAGTTGTTCGGTAGAGTTCACATTCAGCATCGTTATCGCTTTGAACAACGATGGGTAGATGATCAAGATTTCAGAATGAGATTCCGTTATTTCCTATCACTGAATGTACCTCTTAACAAAAAAGAGATGGTCGATAATACCTTATACCTCTCAGCATATAACGAGCTTTTTATGAACCATAGAAATAATTTTTTCGATCGGAACCGTTTGTATGGCGGATTGGGATACAAACTGAACTCAACCGTCAAATTTGAAGTGGGCTACATGAATCAATTCTTCGGAAATGCCAACCGCGACCAACTGAATGTAATTGCCTTTGTCAGCTTTTAGCCTTCACTAATTTGTTAAACAGGAAATAATAATGATGAAGTCATTTAAACGTTTACTTCTCCTCGCTGGAATTGTGGCTTCTGCGTGTTCTACGCCGATTGAAAAGAAAACCATTGCGATTCAGCCCTACGATTCATTCGAGAAAACGTTAACAGACTCTGTTCAAGCATCGATTCAGCAGACATTTGGTTGCCAAGTTGATGTTTTAACAAGCCAGTCCATTCCGCAAAGTGCATTTATCAATGTGAAATCTCCTAGATATCGCGCCGACTCAATTATCACCATCTTAAGACGAGAAATGGATGCGAAATACGATCATATTTTGGGCTTAACCTCTTATGACATTTCTACAACCAAGAGAGATGCATTCGGAAATGTATTGGAACCTGCATCTCGATATGAGGACTGGGGAATATTTGGTTTAGGATTTCGTCCGGGCGAAAGCTGTGTTGTCTCCACTTTTCGACTGAATACATCCTATCCGCAACTACTGCTCGAACGCTTGAAGAAAGTCTGTAATCACGAACTCGGACACAACTTGGGGCTTGCGCATTGTACGAGTGGAGATAAATGCGTGATGAAAGACGCAGCAGAATCGATCAAAACAGTCGATTATGTCGATTTGATCCTGTGTTCAGACTGTCAGTCGAAGATTGATTAATTGATTAGTTTTTCAAAGATTACTCCGAAACTACTCGAATTCCAAGACAGAATTGTGAATTCGGGAAGTAATCGAACTCTACCCGATCACCTTCCTTCACGCGTGAATAAATCGTTGAAGGGACGGTAAACTTCTTTTGATCAATAAAAATGAAGAATGTGGTATTTGAAGGTCTCCCTGTAGAACCGCTGCTTACACCTGCTCCTGTAGAAACCGATTTGAAATTCCCTCCCATTTTACGTTTTTCTGTAATCACACCGGAAATAACGTCAACCTTTCCGTTCCTGAGTTCGCGCTCCATCTTGAGATGTTTAATGATAAAAATAATAAGCGCGAGAGACGCAATCGTACCTCCTGCCAAGCGTGCAGGCACAGGCAATGAATCTACGCCAATTATCACCCAAAGAATAAGCGCAGCCACCAATAACACAGGAACGATGACAAAGTGCTTGCGTCGCATCTTGCGAATTTCCTTCTGCGTTAAATCTCTTGTTATCGTTGATGGGCTAATCATATCCTTCGGTAACTAAAATAATCAATCTCTCATTAAATAAGATGAACGAAGGAATAATAACTTTACACGTTAGCGTCTTCCGCGGAAAAACTAAACACAACTTCATGCCGTGACTTCGTCAAGCCCGTGTCTTAGTGGTGAAATAATCAACCACAAAGACTCAATGAACACAAGGATTACCATCGTTTAAATGAATTTTAAAACACGAAGGAAGACTCTTACAAATAATATCTTTGAGCCTTAGTGTTCTCCAAGGCTAACTAAACACAGCTTCATGTCTTGACATAATCGAGCCCGTGTCTTAGTGGTGAAATAATCAACCACAAAGACTCGAAGTGCACAAGGATTCTCATCGTTTAAATGAATTTTCAAACACAAGTAAAGCGCTCTACGAACAGCACTATTGAGCCTTGGCATTCTCCAGGGTAAACCAAACACAACTTCATACCTTGACTTCGTCAAGCCCGTGACTTAGTGATGAAAAAAATCAACCACAAAGACTCTTATAAATAACATCTTTGAGCCTTAGTGTTCTCCAAGGCTAACTAAACACAGCTTCGTGTCTTGACAAAGTCGAGCCCGTGTCTTAGTGGTGAAAAAAATCAGAACGGAAGAGACGAAGTCGGC
>JABXHO010000059.1 GCA_013373595.1 Flavobacteriales bacterium
ATTCGGATTTTCACAAACCACCATTTATCAGGAAAATTTTGAGACGGGAAATTCATTTACACTCAATACGACGGATTTGGGAGGTGCATCAACCTTCAATACTTGGCTGGTGAATAACTCTTACACTGGAGGTTCGGGAACGCTTGTCTGTATGGGATTTCCGTTCTCGTTTACGGTTCCAAACACGCCTTCACAGCCTGGAGGAATAACGGGTTCGCCATCGAGTAATTATATGCATATTTCTGCTCAAGATGCCATTTCAAATGGGATTACCTGTGCGTCATATGTTCCATCAGACGGAGGAACGTGTATCACAGACGAGTCGAATTTTAGCAGAATGACAACTCCAATTTCCACGGTAGGACATTCAAATGTTACCATCGATTTTTGGTGGATGTGTGCCGGAAGTACCGCAGCATACGGTGAGTTATACTATAGTGTAAACGGAGGCACATCATGGACACTTAAGCAAAGCAATTTCAACAATGTAACGAATTGGACACAAACGGCTATTTCTGATCCGTTATGGGACAACCAAGCGTCGCTTTTATTTGCTTTCCGGTTCCAAAATACGACTGCATCAACCGCTGCGGACCCTTCTTTTTCGGTGGATGAAATTGTAGTAACTGGAACGACGACCGCCGCAACTTCCATTGCAACTACTGACGTTCAGCCCCTTTCCGCATGGTGTGTTGGCGACGTGACAACATTACAAGTTTCCTTTGACGCAACAGGAACTTACAATGCAGGAAACATATTTACGGCACAACTTTCGGATGCTTCGGGCTCTTTTGCGGCACCAACCTCAGTTGGAACGCTTACATCTTCTTCGTCGGGAACGCAAGTCATTACGGCGGTTATCCCGGGAACAACACCTGTTGGAACGGGATACAGAATTCGTGTTGTTGCCTCAGATCCATCAACGGTTGGTTCAGATAACGGGTCGGATTTGGTCATTCATCCACTACCTACGGTAACTTCTCCTACATATGCAGATGTGTGCGAGAATGATGCTGCTTTCTCATTAACGGGTGGAATGCCGACCGGAGGAAGCTATTTTGGAACGGGCGTTTCAGGAGGAAGTTTTGACCCAAGCGTTGCGGGCCCAGGACTTACCGATATCACATATACCTATGTGGACGGAAATGGCTGCTCGAATAGCTCAGTGGAGCCCATTACAGTTTTGGCGGCACCAACGGTAGATTTTACACTCCCATTTAATGAACTTTGTGTGTACGAGGCACCATACACTTTTACGGAAGGAACACCGGCTGGAGGTACGTATTCAGGACCTGGAGTTACTGGTGCCGTATTTGACCCAGCTGCAGCAGGAATTGGAACGTGGACAATTCAATACGATTACACGGGGACGAATGGTTGCTCGAACTCGGCGTTTGCAGTTTTACAAGTATCAGACTGTTTGGGGCTGGATGATAATTCGAAGATTAGTTTCACACTGTATCCAAACCCGACAGATGATTCATTCACATTGGTGTCGGAGGAAAACTTCGAGCGTATTCAATTGAAAGATGTGAACGGACGCTTAATTCAAACGATTGAGGCTAACACGCTCATAGATGTTTCTGAGTTGGATACGGGAGTGTATCTGTTAGAAATGCAGCTCAAGGGAAATGTTTTTTCTGAGCGAATTATGATTAAATAAGTCAACCCAGAAGAAACGACAACGATAAAAAACAAAAAGCCCCAACTCATCAATTGAGTTGGGGCTTTTAAATGATTTTAAGTGAACTATTGCTTCACAAAAGAGTTTGTAAGAATAGCACCAGAGCTAGTTCTCACACGGTAGATGTATTTTCCTGAATTTAGGTTAGAAACATCAACTGAAGTTGTGTTTTCTGCTTCAAGAACAACTCTTCCGTCCAACGCTACGATAGCGATGTTTTCAACTTGCTCGTTTGATTCAATGTTCAATACGTTAACAGCTGGGTTTGGGTAAACCATTACTTCAGCAGTCAATTCTGCGATGCTAGAAGCACCTCCAACGAAGAATAAATCAAGGTTGTTTGATGCATCTGTTTCGTCAGGATCAGCTCCAGTAAGAGAAGCTAGACCTGTACCGTAACAAATAACGATAACTGTATCTCCATTAGCAAAAGCAGAAAGATCGAAATCATTTGATCCAGTTGTGAATGCATCACCAGGAGCTAAATCTGATTGAAGTAGAAATCCTGAAGCTTGATTTGGAACGTTTGTAAGACTGAAAGCAGCTTGTGTTCCTTTCGTGTATCCAACAAACAATGTATCTCCAGCAAGAAGTGTTGAAGGACCATTGTTTGTAACTGTAAATTCAACAGGAACTGCTGCCGATGCCGCTTGTGTAGAACCAGAAGCTGGTGTAACTAGGTTTACCTCGAGGTCAAAACCTTGTGAAAAAGCCATTGCTGAAATTCCAACAGCAACCATTAAAGAGTAAAATTTCTTCATAAATAAAATGTTAGTTGTATTAATAATGGCACCGAAACTACGAAAAACACAGGAATTATTTAAGCTTTTACGAACAAAACCCCAACCAAAAAATGGTTGAGGTTTACTACAATATTTTCAATCAATTCGTTTTTTACGAACACCCCAAGTGCACGCCAGAGGTAAGTTTCTGTCTGAAATTCAGGCTCAAATTAATGATTTAAAGGCTTTTATGTAATTGCGACTAACCGCAATGAAATGCACTCTGATCGAATGTTTGTTCTGTGTTAAGCATCCTTAATTTCTTCTCTACCATCTGCGTGTAAAGCGAACCGACCTCTTGATCTATCATGTACTTGATCGTAGCGCTCCCACGGCCAACCACCAAATTGGGTCGCGTGATAGTCTTCAAATGCTTGTTGAATTTCTTGGCGCGAGTTCATAACGAAAGGACCGTGTTGTACAACTGGCTCGTTAATCGGTCTTCCCTGTAGAATGAGAATTTTCGAAACTTCATCTCCATTTTTGAAGACCAATTTTTCGGTAGGATCAACCTCGGCAGCATGATAATGAGGAATCGTTTCATCGTAAATAGATAAGTCATTCCCCTCATAATAGTAAACGGTTCGATTGACACCTTCACCTGCTGCGCCCAATTCAAATGTTCCATTTGGATCGAGATGTACGTTGAAAACTCCTACTGCATTGTTTTCGTCAGCGGCCCAAGAGTCAGGTGGTGGAGTGGGAGCATTTTGGCTATTGAGTTTCCCGGCAATCACTTCAATTTTTACACGACCTTCGTCCAACGAAACGATGGGTAAATCTTCGCTCCACAACATCTTGAAGTGCGGTTCTACCATCTTACTCTTTTTGGGTAAGTTCAGCCAAATTTGAAACAACTCCATGTCGTTTCCTTTATCCGAATGAATCAAAGGAAACATTTCCGAGTGCTGAACGCCTTTTCCAGCCGTCATCCATTGAACATCTCCATTTCCATATCGCCCAGCTGCACCTGTCGAATCGGCATGATCAACCATTCCCTCACGGACAACAGTAATTGTTTCAAACCCACGGTGTGGATGTCCAGGGAATCCTGGAATGGTATTTCCATGGTACATTCGCCAGCCATCTTTTACAATAAAATCTTGACCAATATGTCTACCTTTCAAATGTTCGGGGTCGGGCGCCATATGTTCATTTCCAACTGGAAATTTATCCTCGTGATGCACGCAAAATAAGAACGGATCTTCAGTTTCCCATTGAAATCCTAACGCCCGTGTTTTTTTGATAATCTTTTTCATTTTTTCTTTGTCTTCACTAGTGTTTGATCGACTTTCTCGTTTTGAAGCGGTGGCCCCTAACAATGGAAGAGCAGCCAGCCCTGCAATCATTTTTCCAAGAAAGGTTCTTCTTTGTTCACTCATGATGTTAAGTATTTACCATGGTAAATATACAAAATTTTAATGTTTTGCAAGTTCACAGATCAAACGTGAGCAATGTCCAAGCTTTCACTTGGTTAAAAATGTTGATAATTAACCGGATACGTTAAAAAGGGAATTCAAACGACTGTATTTTACTTCTTCCCATTCATTTTGTAAACCAACCACCCAATGCCGATCACAAAGTGGGCGATCACGACCGAGATAATCACTATGGCTGTAGTACTCATAACGTCTTTTTCGATAAAGGTAGCTCACCCAGCAAGAACTTAGTGTAACAAGCATTACCTTTGTATTATGTTGAATCATCAAGACACAATTTGTGCCCTCGCTACGGCAAATGGAGTAGGAGCTATCAGCGTAATCCGCGTTTCAGGAAAGCAATCGTGGGAAATCGTTTCGAATGTTTTCTCCAAATCATTGCAAGGAAAAGAGACACACACCGCTCATTTCGGAACCATTTCCGATAGAGATAAGTTGATTGATGAGGTGCTTGTGACCATTTTCGCTGAAGGAAGAAGTTTCACAGGCGAAGAAAGCGCAGAAATTGCCTGTCACGGTTCTCCCTTTATTCAACAACAAATCATTCAACTATTGACCAAAAACGGCTGTCGAATGGCCGAACCGGGAGAGTTCACACAGCGTGCTTTCTTGAACGGGAAAATGGACCTCTCGCAAGCCGAAGCCGTGGCCGATTTGATTGCTGCACAGTCTCGTAGCTCCCACGACATTGCCCTTAAACAACTTCGCGGAGGATTTTCTTCTGAATTGAAAGAGCTACGGGAACAACTGATCAACTTTGCTTCTTTGGTAGAACTTGAACTCGATTTCGCAGAGGAAGATGTCGAGTTTGCCGACCGAACGGAACTTAAAGCGCTGGTGAAAAACGTGTTAGAATATGTTAATCGACTGGCGCAGTCGTTCGAACTCGGAAATGCTATCAAAGAAGGAGTTCCTGTGGCGATTGTCGGTGCCCCGAATACGGGAAAAAGTACTTTGCTCAATCAGTTGTTGGGCGACGACCGCGCGATTGTCAGCAATATTGCAGGAACCACGCGCGATGTCATCGAAGAAACGCTCAACATCGAAGGAATTTTGTTCCGATTAATCGACACCGCTGGAATTCGCGAAGGTGCTGAAGAAATCGAAGCGATGGGTATTGAGCGCTCCAAAGAGAAAATTGAGCAGGCGAAAATCGTGTTATGTCTCGCTGATGCTTCCGTCGAAAACAGCATTGACGAAGTGAAAAGTTGGGTGGAAGAACTCACAGCTGCTCATCCGAACAAGCGCATTCAACTCATTGTGAATAAATCGGACATTTCCACATCTTCCGAAGGAATCGCTATCAGCGCGAAGCAAGGCGAAAACATCGAAGCATTGAAGTCGTGGATGGTGAATTCCGTTACCGAAGGCTTCGACATGGCGAATGAAACCATTGTGTCTAACGCACGCCATTATGCCGCATTATGTAATACATCGGACGCATTGCAAAAAGCTTTAGCTGGCTTAGAATCGGGCGTTTCGGCTGATTGGGTGGCGATGGATATCCGCCAGGCAATGTTTGAATTGGGTACCATTACTGGGGATATATCTACGGATGATTTGTTGGGGAATATTTTTAGTAAGTTCTGTATTGGGAAGTAACCAACACAAAGAAACATAAATACATTAGGAGAAAGTCGTACAGGAAAACGCTCCGTGAAGGATTTAACCAAAAACGTAATCGAACTGATTAAATACGGCTCTAAAGTGTTAACCGAACCTAAACCAATTTATTCGATGAATAAAATACGGTTGTTATTCGCCAACCCAACTATCCAAAAGTGTTCACGGTCTCGGTCGATACGCTCGGCACGCAATAGAATTTTTTGCATGATCCCGTAAAGGTCGTCTCCGTTGAGAACCTTTATTTTTTCTTCGTCTGTGAGTTGGATGTTCATGGGGCTAATTTACTCATTTTTGCATGAGAGAAAATGTTAAATTATATTATGATAATTCATCAAATTGATCGTTATTACTGATGGCTTGGGAATGTTTAGTTCATGATTTGGTATTAATTCATATCTTTGTTTATTATGAATCAAGCACTTTTAACTCGACTATTTAAGTCCATTCAAGGGGAAGAAAATTCTCCGTTGATGAAAGTTGCTTATAGCATAATTGAGGACGAGAAGCGAAAAGGTCATTCAAAATTAGCAAACAAATTAAGCCTGATTTTGAGTGAAAATCTATCTCAGGAAAAAGATAATCCTTCTTCTCTCAAAGTTGCAAAAGAATATAGAGTTCCTGTTGACAGAAGATATAAACTTCCGTTAGCAACTCATATTGAGCATGAACATTTAAGACATGAAATGGTACTCTCTCCTGATGTTGAGAGTAAGGTTTTGCGTATTGAAAAAGAATACTTAGCAAGAGAAAGGTTAGCGCATCACGGTTTAAAGCCTAGAAAGAAAATTTTGTTCTATGGTTCTTCGGGTTGCGGTAAATCAATGGGAGCTGAACGAATTGCATGGGATTTAGGACTGCCATTTTACAAAGTTCGATTTGATTCTATTATCTCTTCTTATCTAGGTGAGTCTGCGTCCAACCTCCAAAATCTATTTGATAGTATCGAAAATTACCCATGTGTTTTATTATTAGACGAGTTCGATATTATTGGAAAACAAAGAGATGTAAGCTCTAACGATGTTGGAGAAATTCACCGAATAGTAAACATACTTCTGGGGTTACTTGAAGAATATGATGGTGAAGGAATATTGATTGCTACAACGAACTTAGAGGGAAGTTTAGATAAAGCTTTATTTAGAAGGTTTGATGACTTTATCGAATTGCCTAAACCAAGTGAAAAGGAGATAGTTCAACTATTAAAGACTTGCTTTTCTGCGCTTAAATTGAGTTCAAAGGTCAATCTTAAAATCTTTTCGAAAAAAATGATAGGCATGTCTTATGCAATAATTGTGAAAATTGCTAATGACGCTGCTAAAAAGGCAATTATCAATTCCAATCAGGAAATCTCTCCCGATGATTTGAATAATGCATTAGAAGAAAATCAAGCCATCAATCGCTAATTTATGGAACAATTCCCCCACCTAAAGTTTGTAAAGAAACTAGAGGGAAAACCTCGTTTGCAGGGAGGGGGTAATCCTAATCCGAGAACGGATGAAAATAAGAATAACAGACAGAGGCATAGCCAGAAACTTCAACGGTGGACGACTGAAAAAAAAGAGCATTGGAAGGAGTCTTTTAATCTACGAGAACAAGATAATTTAGCTTCGATAGATGAGGAAATAGTGCCAATTTTTATTCAGGTTAACCCAGCAATTATTGATGCTGAGTTTGATCTTGAAGCTTTTGGTATTGAAATAATTTCCGAAGAAGAAGAGGGTTATATCATTGGTGCGTCTTTGGATAATTTCCGTTCATTAGAAGAAAAAATTTCAGGCTTTATTACTTCTGAACACGGTTCAGGTAATATTGCTAACTTCTGGGAGATATTCGAAGGAAATAGAGAAGAATGGAAGCCAAAGCATATCTTATCCGAGGAGATGTATGCGAAATGGAAAAACATCAGAGACGATGAGGTCTATAATTTAGAGGTTTCTATTGCATTCGCTAAACCAATTGGCAAAGAGCCTGATTCAACTAAGAGAGGCGGAGAGACAAGGCTGCGTAAGTATCGTGAAAAACTTGAAGAACGAGATGAGCTTCTAATGCAAAGGGAATCTCACTTTCAAGATTTTATTGCTCATTATGGAGAAATAACAAGCTCTTTAGTTTATCTTGAAGACAGCATTGGTTGCGAGGTTTCAATCACAGGGAAAGGGCTCAAAGACCTTGTTGTCAACTATCAGTTCGTATTTGAGGTTTCAGAAATTGAAGAAATATCAGGTATTGATGGTACTGATAGTGAATTACCTGAAATAGGCTTAGAGGTTTTACCTCCAAATGATGATGCTATCGAAGTTGGAGTTATAGATAGTGGCATCATGGAAGGGCATAGATTAATATCTCCGTCGATCAAACAGGGAAATTCCCAATCGTATGTAGATGGAGATACCTCAAGTGCTGACCAAGTTACAGGAGGTGGGCATGGAACAAAAGTTGCAGGGGCAATTTTATATCCGAATGGGATTACAGGATTAACTAGTCCTTACCAATTACCTTGTTTCGTTAGAAATTTGAGAATCCTAGATGCCAATAATCGATTAAAACATAATTACCCTGCAAGTTTGATGCAGGAAATAGTAGGTAATAATGCAGATATTTCAATCTTCAATTTATCGGTAAGTTCAAAATCTCCCCATAGAACTAGACACATGTCTACTTGGAGTGCTGTTCTTGACAAATTAACTCACGAAGCAGATTCGCTGTTTTTGGTTTCAGTAGGTAATATCCCATTTCCAGACATTAGATATTATTTATCAAATGGGAAGGAATACCCCAATTATTTACATGAAAAATACTGTCGATTGGCAAACCCTTCACAAAGTAGTTTTTCGCTATCAGTGGGGTCTTTGAATGGAGGTAGTTTTGATGATGTTAACTGGACTTCTTTGGGAGGGCAAGGGGATGTTTCTGCGTTCTCACGTGTTGGTAACGGAATCTGGGGTCATATCAAACCAGATGTTGTTGAATATGGAGGTGCTTTAGTTGTCTCGAAGAATGGTTTAAACCAAGTTCGTGAGCATCAGTCATTAGCTCCTGAACTTATACGCTCAACCCTGCACGGAGGAGGCGCAATTGGAAGGGATAGTGTTGGGACTTCATTTGCAACGCCAAAGGTATCTCATATTGCAGCTCGTTTAAAACAACTATATCCAGACGAAGGGAATAACTTAATTCGTGCCTTTATAGCACAAGGAGCGAGGCTTCCAAATGGCCACTTTTTAAATCCAGTAAAGAGTAGCATAGAACATTTTGGATACGGAGTTCCCTCGCTCGATAGGGTTACAAAGAACACCGAGCATAGAATCACATTTTACAACACGGGAAATATAAAAGCTGAAGAAGGACACATTTATTCTTTAAAAATTCCCGAAGAACTTAGAGGGCAAGGAGATGAATATGACATTTTAATTGAGGTAACACTAGCATTTACTTCTCAAATTAGGCGAACTAGACGCAGAACGAAGTCATATCTAGCTACTTGGGTTGATTGGTCAACCGCTAAGATTGGAGAATCGTATGAGGACTTTAAAGATTACGCTTTAAAAGAAATAGAAGAAGAAGCGACAGATTACGACCAAGATGCTCGCAAGGAAATGAGTCATTTCGACTGGAAAATAAAAGCCAGAAGTGACCACGGTACAGTTGACGGAATAAACAGAACCAATAGTTCTCTTCAAAAGGATTGGACAGTTATCAAATCATACGAACTGCCAGAAGAAATTAGTCTTGCAGTAAGAGGTCATAAAGGTTGGGATAAGAATAGGAAGGAAGTACCTTATGCTTTAACCGTGTCAATCGAAATTCTGGGAGCAAATATCCCTATTTATCATAGTATAAGAGTCGAAAATGAAATTGAAATAGAGGTTTAATTTATTCTAGTCGGAAACAGCTTTTGTACCCTATTTGTACCTCGAAAACCCAAACACCGCATAAAACCTCCAAAAATACTTTTTGTATTGGGAAGTGAAATCAACATTTTTCGCACCTTCAATAATTGTGGAATAGATTATTCTGACAACTGACCATAAGCCTCAAAAACAAACTTCCCTATTATTTAGCCAGAATACTCCTCAAGGAAATTTTAGCGACCGGCTCTAATTGATGAAAAGCACATTTTTTCACATGTCATACATGATGATAGAAATCACGTTGCATAAATCCCCACCAACGGTTCATTTTCTCCACAAAGTGAGGTGTTTCTTCCCCAAACAACACATCAATAATAATTTTAATGTCTGAAAATCAGTACATAACAAAAACGGAGTGCTTTTTTCAATACTGATTCCAAAACAACAGATAATGAAAGAAGAGATTAATTTAATATGGGGCAAATTAGGTTCATGGTATGAAACATTCATCGCCATGTTGCCAAACATAATTTTAGCACTGGCAATTGGGATCGGAATCTTTTTCATAGCAAGAGGCGTTCGAGTAGTAGTTTCTAAATACCTTTTTGCTCGATGGGAAAATATTGAACTGAAGAAAATTGTGGCAAAAGTTGTTCAAATTGTAGTAATTGCCCTTGGCTTTATGATGGCGCTTTCCATTGTTGAATTAGATAAAACGGTTACATCCATTCTTGCGGGTGTTGGTGTAATTGGCTTGGCTCTTGGTTTTGCCTTTCAAGATATTGCTGCCAACTTTATTTCTGGTGTTTTCATGGCATCAAGTAAACCATTCGCCGTGGGAGATACAATTGAAGTAAACGATACTCAAGGAGTAATTCAAGAAATAAAATTGAGAACAACAATAGTAAAGACTTTTCAGGGGAACGATGTTATCATTCCGAATACAGATTTGTTTCAAAATCAGGTAACGAACTATACAGCAAATCAAGAACGTCGGATTGATCTCGAAGTAGGTGTGTCGTACTCAGAAGATTTAAAAGTGGTTAAGGAAACATCAATTTCTGCAATCAAAGGAATTGATGGTTTGCAAGAAGGTAAGGATATAGTTGTTTTATTTACAGAGTTCGGTGGTTCATCGATTAACCTGGAGGTTCGCTTCTGGACTCCAAATGGGACAAAAGCTAATTGGTTGCAGGTAAGAAGCGACGCAATTGAAGCAATTAAAACAGCGTACGATAGCAAAGGCATTTCAATTCCGTTCCCAATTCGAACATTGGAGTGGCCAAAAGGAGAAAATATAATGAAGAAAGCTCCTATGATGAGTTCCGATAGAACAGAAGAATCTAATGAATATAATCAGGCTAGTTAATAGTAGCCTTTCAATCATATAGAAAAAGACTGCCTAAAAAGGCGGTCTTTTTTCATTATTGCGTGCTGTTTTCAATAAATAGTATTGAGATACTTACTGAGGCTCTCCTTTATTCTGTAACACAATAAAATCAACACCTCCCAACCCAATTGTCCCCCTCTTGTCTCCCCCGAAATAATAAGTTTTACCAAACATTCCCTACCTTTGCACAAAATAACAACCCGAACCTCCACGAAGCCAATCGCTGGACGGTTCGAGTGCAAACCTTACGTATGCGCAAACTTTTACTCCTAGGATCTATTTTCCTAAGTACCACGCTCACATCATTTTCACAACAAATCACGGTTGTTCAAGCCAATGGAGGTGAAGAACTCTACGCGTGTGAAACTTACCCTATCACCTGGACGTTCTCAGGAACGCTTTCCAACTACTTCGATATCGATTATTCGCTAGACGGCGGAACAATTTGGGCATCAGCAACCAGTTCCTACTTTTCGAATACAGGTGTATTCAACTGGGTGGTGCCAGAAGTAGAGTCGAGTACGGTGCTTTTCAGAATCAAAGATTCGCAAAACGGAACCATCGTGGATCAAAGTGACAACTTCTTCTCGATTGGAATTCCTGTGGAAGTCATTTCACCAAACGGTGGAGAAACCTACGTAGGAAACACGGTAGAAACGATTTCTTGGGATGCAACAGGAACGAGTAATACCTTCAATTTGTATTATTCTACGAATAACGGATCGTCGTGGAACACCATTGTAACAAACTACTCAACCGTTTCGGGAACCTACGACTGGACCGTTCCCAACCTATCATCAACCACTTGTTTGATTCGCGTGGCTGATTACTCACAAAACTGTAAGTCAGACGAAAGTGATGCTGTTTTTACCATTAACCCTGCTCAACCCGTGTTACTAACTCCAAACGGAGGAGAACAATTGCTTTCTTCATGTAACTCAACGATCACATGGGATCCGTCCACCTTCTATTCGAATGTGCGTCTCGATTACTCAACCGACAACGGAGTTACCTGGAATGTGATCACAACATCTACTCCAAATGATGGATCACAAACGTGGGGAAATGTCCCTTCTGGACCGGAAACTAATTGTTTAATTCGAGCATCAAACACGGCCGATTTATCCTCAAATGATGTTTCAGATGCTGTATTCACCATAGAAGCTCCCGTAGAATTAACCACTGTTTTCACCGATACGCTCTACGGGTGTACGAGTTTCCCCGTATCATTTAACTATTCGAAAACATGTGAGAGCTCATACACATATTGCTATTACTCAACGGATAACGGTACCACTTGGAATAGCTTCGGAACATATACCAATTCTTACACCGGATCTTATGGAACGCGCACATTTTCCGTGCCAAATGGAATTACGAGCGATGAGTGTAAATTCATGGTGTGTACAGATAATAACGGAACAGGATATTGCGACACATCGAATTATACTTTCACCATTTTACCCGCTCCAATTGAGGTTGAAGTAACAGCGTTGAACGGTGGAGAAACAGTTCAACCCGACGATGTCGTGCTACTCTCGTGGATCAATACCGTGGGAGCACTCGGTTTGTATGATGTGTATTATTCAACGAATAACGGTTCAAACTGGACATTGATAGCGAATGACCTCAACTCGCTTAACTACAGCTGGACAGTGCCAAATACGCCATCAGATGAAGGATTGATCAAGGTGGTATTCGACAACCAGCAATGTAATTTCGACATAAGTGATGCCAATTTTACCATTGGAAAACGTACTCCAGTAATGACGTATCCGAACGGAGGAGAAGACTTATTGTCTGATTGTAGTGCTTCTATCTTATGGGATGAAACAACGTACTATGGAAACGTGAGAATTGACTATTCACTAGATAACGGAGTTATTTGGGTGCCGATTACAACGAACACGACGAATGACGGAAGCCATACTTGGGCACCTCCAATTGGACCTTACTCAAATGTGTTGTTGAAAGTAACACAAGTCAATGACCTCACTCACTTTGATGAGGTAGATACACCGTTTTCGATTAAGCCACCAGTTGAGCTCACAACAGTTTTCACCGATACACTCTACGGATGTACGAGTTTCCCAGTATCATTTAACTATTCGAAAACCTGCGTGAGTTCTAACACCTATTGTTATTATTCGATTGATAATGGGTCAACATGGACGAGTTTTGGATCATATAGCAATTACTACAATGGAACTACTGGAATTAGAAACTTCTCTGTTCCAAATGGAATTACGAGTAATGAATGTATGTTCATGGTATGTACTGAAAACAATGGTTCTGGTTATTGCGATACATCCAGTTATACCTTCACGATTTTACCTGCTCCGATTGATGTTCAGGTGACAGCCTTAAACGGAGGAGAGTCCATTTTACCAGATGCAACAGTTTTGTTGAGTTGGACGAATACTTCAGGGTTGACAGGGACGTATGATGTGTATTATTCAACCAATGGCGGATCGAGTTACACGAGTATCGCCAACAATATCAACTCCACATCATACAACTGGACAGTTCCAAACAGTCCAACAGCGAATGGAATGATCAAAGTGGTATTCGACAACCAGCAATGTAACTTTGACGAAAGTGATGCCACATTTACCATTGGAAAACGTACACCGGTGCTTACTTATCCTAACGGAGGAGAAGATTTGTTGTCTGGATGTACAGGAACAATTACCTGGGACGAAACAACGTTCTATGGAAATGTACGCCTCGATTATTCTACGGATAACGGTGTCAGTTGGAATACAATCATAACGAGTACAAGCAACGATGGATCGCAATCATGGAATGTACCATCAGGCCCACAAACACAGATGAAAGTGAAAATTTCTGAAGTGGCGGACCTCACTCAAACAGACGAAAGCGACGCGGTATTTAGCATTAAACCTCCTGTTGAGCTAGTTACCGTTTTCACCGACACCTTATATGGATGTAGTTCTTTACCGGTAAGTTTTAACTATTCAAAAACGTGTGAGAGTTCATACACCTATTGTTATTACTCAACCGATAATGGAGCAACCTGGACGAACTTCGGAACATTCACCAATTACAACGGAAGCTACGGTACGCGAACCTTCTCTGTTCCAAACGGTATCACCAGCGATGAATGTATGTTTATGGTGTGTACAGATAATAACGGAACAGGTTATTGCGATACATCGAACTATACTTTTACAATTTTGCCTTCTCCAATCGATGTAACGGTTACTTATCCAAACGGCGGAGAAACATTTATTATTGGGTCTGTGGAAACGCTGACATGGACGAACACGCCTAATGCTACGGGAATCTATGATCTTTATTACAGTTCTAACGGAGGGTCGTCTTACACAATCTTGGCCTCTAACGTAGCTGGAAACTCTTACGACTGGACCATTCCAAACAGTCCGGGAACGAACTTTATGTTCAAAGCTGTAGTCGATGGGCAACAGTGTAATTTTGATGAAAGTGATGCTGTTTTCTCGATTTCTCCACAACCTGCGGTGATGACTTATCCGAAC
Organism: Flavobacteriales bacterium; assembly: GCA_013373595.1. Classification (GTDB taxonomy): domain Bacteria; phylum Bacteroidota; class Bacteroidia; order Flavobacteriales_D; family Crocinitomicaceae; genus UBA4466. Next base: position 14,288 of record JABXHO010000059.1, read on the forward strand.
GGAGGAGAAAGTTTGTTGTCTGACTGTAGTTCTACGATCACGTGGGACCAAACAACCTATTATAGCAACGTTCGCATTGATTATTCAATGGATAATGGATTAACATGGACGGCTATCACTACCAATACATCAAATGATGGATCGTACTCATGGAGTCCACCCATAGGGCCACAATCTCAAATGAAAATTCGGGTAACTCAAACGAATGATTTGACGCGCTTCGACGAAAGTGATGCTGTCTTTAGTATCAAACCTCCAGTTGAATTGACAACAGTATTTACGGATACACTTTATGGATGTACATCGTTCCCTGTTTCCTTCAACCATGCAAAAACGTGTGTGAGTTCATACACCTATTGTTATTATTCCATCGATAACGGTGCCACATGGAGTAGCTTTGGAACACATACCAATTACTACAATGGAACTACTGGAATGCGAAACTTCTATGTTCCAAACGGAATTACCAGCGATGAGTGTATGTTCATGGTGTGTACAGATAACAACGGAACGGGATATTGTGATACATCCTCTTACACCTTCACAATTCTTCCTGCTCCAATTGACGTGGAGGTAAATGCTCTCAATGGTGGAGAAACGGTTTCACCAGATGACAACGTCTTGATAACATGGACTAACACATCTGGATTGATAGGGTTATACGATGTATACTATTCTACGAATAACGGATCATCTTACACCTTAGCAGCGAATGATGTGAACGGAACAAGCTACAACTGGACAGTACCAAATGTACCAACGTCTAATGCAAAAATCAAAGTGGTTTTCGATAACCAACAATGTAATTTTGACGAAAGCGATGCAACATTCACCATCACTAAACGTACTCCTGTGATGACCTCTCCAAACGGAGGAGAGTTATTACTTTCGGATTGTAGTACCACTGTTACTTGGGATGAAACAACTTTCTACAGTAATGTACGACTCGATTACTCGATTGATAACGGAGTTACGTGGAACACGATTACTACTTCAACAAGCAATGATGGGTCGCAGACGTGGTCTAATGTGCCAATAGGTCCATTGGATAGCGTTCTTGTGAAAGTTTCTCAAACCAATGATTTGTCACACTTTGATGTGAGTGATGCCGTGTTCAATATTAGGCCGCCAGTAGAGTTAACGACAGTGTTTACGGATACACTTTATGGATGTACATCATTCCCAGTATCATTCAACTACTCAAAAACGTGCGTAAGTTCAAATACCTATTGTTATTATTCAATTGATAATGGTGTAACATGGACGAATTTTGGGTCATATAGCAATTACTACAATGGAACTACTGGAATTAGAAACTTCTCTGTTCCAAATGGAATTACGAGTAACGAATGTAAGTTCATGGTGTGTACAGAAAATAATGGCACAGGATACTGTGATACTTCTAGCTACACCTTCACCATTTTACCAGCTTCGATAGATGTACAAGTAACTTCACCAAACGGAGGAGAAAGCTTTATGGCCGAATCAACGGTCCTTATTTCTTGGACAAATACACCGGCTGTTTCTGGTCCGTACGACGTGTACTATTCGACCAATGGAGGCTCTTCTTGGACGTTAACTGGAAACGATGTGGTTGGAAACAACTTCAACTGGACAGTTCCAAATACACCTTCAACAAATTGCTTGGTTGAAGTAAGAGTAAACGGACAAACATGTAACAAGGATCAAAGCGATAACGTCTTCACGATCGAACCAAAAGATCCACTCGTGTTGCTTCCAAACGGAGGGGAAGATTTCTACGCAGGAATGTCAACTACGATTACATGGGATGAAACGACATTCTACAGTAACGTGCGTATTGAGTACTCAACAGACAACGGAATTACGTGGAACTTGATCACATCTTCTACAAGTAATGATGGAGCGCAAAGTTGGACTTTCCCGAATGTAAATTCGACTCAATGTTTGGTGCGTGTAACGCAAACGAACGACGTGAGTCGATTTGACATCAGTGACGCGACATTCAGAATTCGCCCTGCGGTAACTGTAATTACGCCAAACGGAGATGACGGATTTACCAACTGGGGTGGATGTACTGTAACATCGATCACCTTTGACCGATCACCAGCATGGAACCGTTACAACATCAAGTACTCGATCGATGGAGGAACGAACTGGACAACCATTGTAACAAACTGGTACAACACATCGAATCCAGCAACGTACAACTGGACAATGCCGAACATTCCAACGAGCCAGGCATTGGTGAAAGTGGAACCTTATTACGAAGTAAGTTACTATGATGAAAGTGATGCAACATTCACAATCACCAAACCAGTAACATTGACACAGCCGAACTTCGGAGGTGTAATGCAAGTGGGAAGTGTGTATAACATCGAATGGAATTCTGACGGTATTTCAAACCTCTACGATTTGTACTATTCTACAGATAATGGAGTAACGTGGAACACGATTATCATCGGATACAATACTTCCACAAATACCTACGCTTGGACAGTTCCAAACGCGATTTCTACACAATGTTTGATTCGCGTAGAAGACAACATCGATGGATGTAAGAAAGATATCAGTGACGTTCCATTTACCATCACGAATGTGTCACCTCCAATTACAATCGTTACTCCAAACGGAGGAGAGGTCTTGACAGGATGTTCGACCTATACAATCGATTGGTCCGAATCATCAACATTCGGAACGTATGACATTGCATACAGTACAAACGGTGGAACATCGTGGATTACTATCGAAAACAACGTAGCGACAACACTTTCTTCCTACGATTGGACGGTACCGAACATCGACGAAGCAGGAGTGCTTGTGCGGGTTCAAGTTTCAGGAACGGTAACCGAAGATTACAGCGATGCCTTATTCGAAATTCAGAGCAATTCGGTGGATATCACAACGATCAACCAAACGATTTGTTCAGGCCAAACGGCGCAATTAACAGCAACGAACGGAACAAACTATTCATGGACGCCAATCGCAGGGCTGGATAATCCAAGTATTGCGAATCCAGTTGCGAGCCCAGCTCAAACAACAATGTACTATGTAACAAGTGTTGACGGTTCATGTGTTTCTACCGATTCTGTTTTGGTAGCAGTAGAAAATGATCCAAACATTGTAGCTTCAGTAAACATCGTTGCTGATCAAGGAACAACAATCTGTGCGGGATCGACAGTAAACTTTACAGCAACACCTACGAACGGAGGTTCATCTCCAGCATACGATTGGATGATCAACGGAGCTTCGCAGGGAGTGAGCACCGCAACGTTTAGCTCTTCTTCTTTGGCAAATGGAGATGTTGTTTCGGTGGAAATGACGTCTGATTTGGCTTGTGCTACGGGAAGTCCCGCACTGTCGAATACAATCACTTTCACAGTTGATAACCAGTTGACGCCAACCGTGGCGATTACTGCTTCTTCCGATTCAATTTGTGTGGGAGAAGTTGTGACTTTCAATGCGACATCTACCAACGGTGGAATAACGCCAACATACACATGGATGGTGAATGGCGTAGCAAACGGAATGACAGGAAGCAGCATTACATTGAACACATTGTCCAACTTGGATGAGGTGTCAGTCGAATTGACTTCGTCAGAGTCGTGTGTATCATCTTCAACAGCAACATCGAACATCGAAACAATTTATGTATTTGATGTACCAGCAGTGCCATCAGCCATTTCAGGATTGACAGCTGTATGTGAAAACGTCGTGGAGAACTACTCAGTGGTAAACGATCCGAATGTTCAATCGTACAATTGGACGCTTCCAGGAACATGGACAGGTTCAAGTACGAGCAGTCAGATTTCGACTTCTGGAACATCTTCGGGAGTTATTACGGTTTCGGGACAAAATCAATGTGGAAGCTCACCAGTAGCAAGTTTGAGTGTTACGGTGAATGCATTACCGACGGTTTCAGCCAATGCATCGAGTACGGTGATTTGTGCTGGAGATTCAGTTCAGTTGACGGGAGGTGGAGCATCAAGCTACGCTTGGGATAACGGAGTGACAGATGGAGTTTACTTTACACCAACAGCCTCCACTCAGTATACCGTAACAGGAACCGATGCCAATGGTTGTACAAACACGGATGTAATTGATGTAACAGTGAACACACTACCGTCAATCGCGATTACAGGAGACAACCAAATTTGTCAAGGTGAAACAACCAACTTAATCGCAACAGGTGGAGTTTCCTATGTTTGGGATAATGCCGTAACAACGGCGACCAATTCGGTTTCACCAACACTTACAACAAGTTACTCAGTAACAGGAACCGACGCGAACGGATGTGCTTCACAAGCTTCTTACATTGTGAGTGTAGAAACAGCTCCAACTGTTTTCATCGCTGGAAATACCAGCATCTGTCAAGGTGATAACGTAACATTGACCGCTTCGGGAGCAGTGAGCTACGTTTGGGACAATAACGTTTCAGGTAGCACGCAAACAATCACACCTTCAGGAGATACAACCTTAACAGTTATCGGAACGACATCGAACGGATGTTCAGCTTCAGAATCGATTTCAATTAATGTGAACACACCGCTAGCGGTTAGCATTTCTGGAAATAATACGGTTTGTGCAGGAGAATCAACCGTGCTCACAGCAACAGGAGCGAGCAGTTACCTTTGGTCAAACGGAGCAACAACCGCGAGTATTTCTGTAGCGCCAAACGCTACAACCGTTTATAGTGTTACTGGATCAACTTCTGGACAGTGTTCAAACACAGTAGACTTTACAGTTTCGGTGAATGCACTACCAAACGTTTCAGCTTCTTCGGATGTAGCAATTTGTCAGAATACATCTGCAACAATCTCAGCGAGTGGAGCAACATCTTACAGCTGGAACAATGGAGCAGGAACAGGAAGTTCGGTTTCCGTTTCACCATTGACATCAACAACGTATACAGTTACCGGAACAGACGTTAATGGATGTTCGAACACCGATCAAGTGGTTGTTAACATTAACGCTTTACCTACGGTAACAGCAAGCGGTGATGTGGTTATTTGTAGCGGTGTCTCAACTGATTTGACGGCTTCCGGAGCAACATCATACACATGGGATAACGGAGCAGGAACAGGAGCATTGGTGACCGTTTCTCCAACAAGCTCAACATCGTATACGGTAACAGGAACCGATGCAAACGGTTGTTCAAGTACAGATAACGTGATTGTTTCGGTAAATGCATCGCCAACAGTTGCGATCAGTGGAGCAAATACAGTTTGTGAAGGAAACGCTATTTCGCTTACAGCAACGGGTGCAGCATCGTACTCTTGGGACAACGGACTAGGAACCAGCGCATCCGTTTCATTATCTCCAACAACAACGACAACATACACAGTTACTGGAACATCAGCGGCAGGTTGTACGAGTACGGCAACACATACAGTTACAGTAAATGCTTCTCCAAACATCGACGCAGGGTTGGACATGTCTACCTGTCAAGGAGGAAGCGTTACCTTGAGCGCGACAGGTGGAACGACTTATACGTGGGATAACGGAGTAGGAACAGGAAACAACATTTCTGTTTCACCAACAACGACTACGATGTATACGGTAACATCAACAGACGCAAACGGATGTGTGGGAACGGATGACGTAGAAGTCCAAGTGAACACAGCACCAGTTGTAACAGCGTCATCAAACGTAACCATCTGTGAAGGAGAAGTGACTGACTTGAGTGCTTCAGGTGCTCAAAGTTACGCTTGGGACAATGGAGCAGGATCTGGTGTTTTGGTGAGCGTGAGTCCAAGTGCATCAACAGTTTACACCGTAACGGGAACAGATGCCAATGGATGTACATCAACAGATCAAGTGGTCGTAACGGTGAATCAAGCGCCAAACTTAGTCATCAATGCAAATACAGATATCTGTGTAGGTGAAACGACTGTTTTGAATGCCTCAGGAGCGAATACATACAGTTGGGACAACGGTCTCGGAACCAACGCAAGTGTTTCAGTGTCTCCATCAACGCAAACAACGTATACCGTAACAGGAACAAGTTTGAGTGGATGTCAGGCGACAGAACTCGTGACGATCAACGTAAATGCTCTTCCAGTAGTTACGGCGATGTCTGATACGTCAATCTGTGGAAACGGGTCTATCGACTTGACCGTTTCTGGAGCTGATACTTACGTTTGGGATAACGGAGCAGGATCTGGATCAACAGTGAACGTATCTCCGGTAAACACCACAACGTATACTGTAACAGGAACAACACTCGCAGGATGTTCGAATACCGATCAGGTGGAAGTAGCCGTAAATGCGCTTCCAACAGTTGTGGCAACGGCGGATGTGATCATCTGTGAGCAGGAAACAACGCAACTCGGAGCTTCTGGTGCCAGCACCTATGTTTGGGATAACGGAGCAGGGTCTGGTGCGAATGTCAATGTATCTCCAACAAGCTCGTTGCAGTACACGGTAATCGGAACAGACGCAAACGGCTGTTCGGCACAGGATGTCGTAACCGTTACGGTGAATCCTTTACCTACGGTAAGCATTTCGGGAGATGCTACGGTGTGTGCGGGAGACCAGGCGAACATTACAGCTTCTGGTGCTTCAACGTATGTGTGGGATAATGGACTGGGTACGAACGCTAGTGTGTTTGTTTCCCCAACGTCTACAACGACTTACACGGTTGAAGGAACGGATGGAAATGGATGTTCAGCAAGTGAGCAGTTTACGGTAAGTGTAAATGCTATTGATGTAAGTGTTGGAATCGACCAGTACACATTAACGGCATTGAGCACAAATGCAACAGCCTACCAATGGATCGATTGCGATAACAATAACATTGCGCTCACAGGCGAAACAAATAGCACGTACACAGCTGCAGCCAATGGAAACTACGCGGTGATTGTAACCGAAAATGGATGTCAAGATACATCAATCTGTTACATGATCGGTGGAATTGGAATCGATGAAAATGCACTCGATCATATTGTGGTATACCCGAACCCAACGAAGGGAATGGTGTACATCAAGAATGTTGAACAAGCGCAAGAGTACGAGATCCTCAGCTATGACGGAAAACGTGTAGCTGTTGGCGAATTCAAGCAAGGAGATAATCAAATTGATTTGACGCCTTACGCAAATGGAATGTACTTCTTGAAAATTGATAAGAGAACGATCATGTTGAACAAGCATTAGATTCCTCAACAGTATTTTGAAGAGCCAAAAGTTATAGCGACTTTTGGCTCTTTTTTTACGTAGTGATTCGAATTACATGAACATCTTCCTCACCAAAAAGAAAACCTTGAGTTGTGCCAAATGCGGCAAGGCAATCGCACAAGGCGAAGCCTATGTTGCAGAATCGGAAAAGCACAAAGGAACCTGTTTTGCGTGTTCGCCTTATGTGAATGCAACCTTCCTCAAACCTGGAAATGCTGCATTAACGCGTCGCTCAAAAAAGCATTCTAGTTATTGCGGTGTTGTCTATGCATGGAATGCCAGAAGAAAACGTTTTGATCGGAGAGGACAGTATGTGGAAGCGGAAGCAATTGTTAAGGCTCAGCGCGAATGCGAAGCAGATCAAGAGGAACGAAAACTGAAGAATGAACGCGCTGCCATCCGAAGAGCAGAGCAAGAGAAGGTGTACATTGCAGAGTTCTCAAAAGCCATCAGAGCGATGTATCCCAACTGTCCGAAGAACCGTGAATTTGAAATTGCTAAACACGCGTGTGAAAAATACAGTGGGCGTGTCGGAAGAACCGCCAAAGCCAAAGAGTTCGATAAAAAGATGATTGATTTGGCCGTAGAAGCTCACATTCGGCACACAGAAACAAACTATGATCATCAATTCGGAGTTGGAAAAACAAAGCGAGCCATTCGTTCGGATGTGAAACCGTATATCATGTCTACTTTGAGAAAATGGTCGTAATTACCCGAAGACGGACTGTTAGGTAACAAATGCAATTTCTTGCGTTATGGTAACATGAAACTTCTACTTTTCCTCATTTCAGCGCTATTGTTGGCGTTGAGTACTCATGCTCAATACAAGGATTCGCTCAAAACGTTTCGCAAACTCACGAAGAAATATCAAAAGCAATCTGATTATGTATTTATTTCTTCAGCTTCTTACTGCCGAGGGGTGAGCGATTCAGATTTACCTTACGTCGATTATTTTCGATCGTCGGTGTTCGAATTGGACTCTTTTTTCATGCAGAAATTCCCGGTGCAACTTTGCAGAACTACACAGCGACCGTTCCAGGTCAATATGCTGTGCGAATAACATATTCCAATCTGTGTGAAATGATCGAAGTGGATACGTCTTCGTGCCACCTAGTCAATATTGCTGATGTTAAAGAACTTTCGCTCAACCCTGCCGAACTTGTGAAAGTGGTGGATTTATTGGGAAGAGAAACATCGATTCGTCCGAATACACCATTGATTTACATCTACAGCGATGGTTCTATCAAACGAGTGTTCATACGAGAGGATTAAGCCTTGGTCTTGATGGCGTAAAAGCACGTTTCCATTCAACGAAAAAAAGGATATTTGCGTGTATGCAGACCTCAAAACAAATTCTCATTATTGGTAAAGTATGGCCCGAGCCAACATCTTCTGCGGCAGGAACGCGTATGGTGCAACTTATTCACCACTTCATCGAAAAAGGAGATAAGCTTACTTTCGCATCATCAGCAAACGAATCGGCTCATCAAGAAGATCTTTCAAAGCTCGATATCTCTTTCACATCGATTCAACTCAACGACCATTCTTTCAACGAATTCATCAAAGAATTGAATCCGCAGGTTGTTATTTTCGATCGTTTCATGACCGAAGAGCAATTTGCTTGGCGGGTGATGGAAGAATGTCCCAGTGCACTCCGAATTTTGAATACGGAAGATTTACACTTTCTCCGCGAAGCACGACACACTGCTCTCAAAAGGAATCAATCGTTGAACCTCGACGTGCTGCGTACAGAACTTCAACTACGTGAACTTGCCTCCATTTACCGAAGTGACTTTTCACTGATGGTATCCGATTTTGAAGTGAATTTACTTCACAGCGCTTACGGTATCCCAAAGGAGAAGCTCGTACATCTACCTATTTACGCGCAAGAAGTTTATTTCGACCAGCTTCCGTTCGAGGAGCGAGCAGATTTCATCTTTATCGGTAACTTCCGACACGAACCCAATTGGGACGCTGTACGCTATTTAAAATCGGCGATCTGGCCATTGATTAGAAAGAAGCTTCCAAAAGCAAAACTGACAATTTACGGAGCGTATTGTGGGGAGAAAGTACATCAACTTACGAATGAAAGAGAAGGGTTTTTGGTGAGAGGAAGAGCCGATGATGCCCTTGATGTTGTTTCAAAATCGCGCGTAAGCTTGGCTCCATTGCGATTCGGCGCAGGGATCAAAGGAAAATTACTGGAATCAATGATTGTGGGAACACCTTCGGTCACGAGTCAAATTGGGTCAGAAGGAATGACGGATGGTTTATGGAATGGTTTTATTGAAGATGATTCAAAGGTATTTGCAGAGAAAGCGGTTGAATTGTATACGAATAAAGCCATTTGGACATCTGCTCAGAAAAATGGGTTTGAGTTGATGGAGCAGCGTTTTTCGAAGTCAGCGTTTGATGAAGTGTTGAAGGAAACCTTAGACGTGTTATCTGATTTGGAAACACACCGAAATAAATCGCTTGTGAGTTTGATTTTACAACGCGAATCGCACCAAGCATCTCGCTACATGTCCATCTGGATTGAAGAAAAGAAGCGAAATGGGCGAGGAGGATCTTAATACTCAAAGAAATTGTATCACTTCTCGATAGTCATCAGCTCAATGTTTCTCGTTCCAACCATTCCAAACCATTAGGTAATTCCATCGAGCTAAACTCTAAGTGAATAACGCGACGCTTTTTCTGGGTTGTAGCACGAGGAGATGAATGTAAAATGAGCGGTTTCAACAAATGAATTCCTCCCGATTTTACAGAGCAAACAGCAGGATTTGAATTCGATGTGATCGTGTTGATTTCTTCGTCCGTAAAACGTTGCTTGTGCGAACCCGGAATCACCGAAACGGCTCCATTTGCTTCGCTGGTATCATCGAGGTGAATGCGCAGGGTGAAAATGGAATGCAGAACCTCCTCAGGCGGACAAACACTGTTGATCTCCTTCTTTTTCGTCCACGAAGTAAATTCAGGGGTTGGGATTTTTTCAACGACGTTAATCGGAACATCTTGGTGCCAACCCACCGACCAATTTTGTGTTTGTGGCTTATTGAAATAAATCGCTTTGGTGAGAAAGGCATTCGGATCGATGGATCGAACAATTTCCAATAAGTTTTTATTAAACAAATACGTTTTGAGTGAAGGAAGATGTTGCAACAGAGTGCGTCGAGCGTAAATAGGCTCCTCCGATTCCTGAAAGTGTTTTTGCAAAAGCAAGAGAATTTTCTTGACCTCTCGCTGCGTGTAAATATCGTTGAGAATGCTGTGTCCGCGCTGGCGCAAATTTCGTTGTGCCTTCTTGAGCCCCGCTTCGGTCATTTCCGTTCGGTATAAATCGGCTCCATTTGTAAGTCGATCGATGATCTTCTGCCTCAGTAGTGCAGGCTCCATCACTTGAATACCTTCTCCGAAGCCCAAAATAATCCGTTCTAACTCAAAGTTGTGATGTACCATGAGTTCGATGAGGATGGCTCCATTGCCTAACTCTTTGATTAGCCGTTGAGAGTGGTGCAAAGGTTTCGTGAGCACATATGGCGAGTGCGGTCGATTCACTTTCAAGACAACACGCTGCACATTGTTTTCGCCCATCACCGTCACGCCAATGGTGTTTTTATAATATGTATCGCCATCGAAGACTTCATCGATATAGTCGATTTTCGTGTTGTAATCAATGGCAATGATTCGGTCAAGGGCAATCGTCATAATTGGAGCACTTTTTTTCTTCTTTCCCACCAAAAACCAGCGATTATTGAATTCTTTTAGAATGAAAGGATGGAAATTGAATGCCTGCTCATCCCGTGCTTTGAAGGATCGATACCGAATGTGTAACACCATTTTTTTCAAAATGGCTTGATACAACGTGTCCAAGTGCTCGAGTCCTTTGAGGTTTTCATTTTTATCCAAATGGATAATGGGAGGTTGATGTGTTTTCTCCGTGTAGATTTTGTCTTCAAGCCGCTGAATGATTCCTCCGAGCTCCGAAAACAGCGAAAAATCCTTGAATTGCTTCAACATTTCAACGGTTTCCGACAGTACATTCATGTCTGATTCATTGAGTGGAATTTCAGTGATCGAGTAATCCTCATCCGCGTAGCGATAGAATTTTTTGTCGTACACTTCGATCGGAGCGTTGTAACCCAACTTGTCGCTACGCATCAGTTGAATGTCTAACTGAATCGTTCGCTTGCTCACATTCACATCGCGGCCTTCGTATTCGTAAAGCGCATCAGAACAGGCTTCTATCAAGTCTTCGAGTGTCCATTGTCGATAAGAATTCTGCAAACATTTGTCAATCGTGCGGTAGCGAATGAGCGCATTTTTATTCTGTGCCAAATCGTTTTTTTTGAAAAAATACACATTGATTTTTAACTACGCAAAATAATTGCGCACTTGACTCGAACCTTTGACTCGTTCAATGAAACAAACTATTGAATATTTATTTGTTGGAAGCCACTCCGTCGTCAATCCGGGCGGCGGAGTTTAAAAAAGCCTTTCAACGCAAAATTGAAGAACATGGAAAAGACAATCATCAACGGAAATACATTAATCGAATTAGGATTTCGACCTGGAAAATGGTTCAAAGAAGCCATCGAACACATCAACGAACACCAATTGGAGGGTGAGGCAATGACACAGTACTTAGAGCAATTCAAATTACCACCAGAGATTTTTCCACACGCTAATCCAATCGATTTTCAAATCAACATTCGACCAGAAAACGAATTGGAAGAGGATAACGTGAATACGGTAATCAACTCAATGAATGAATTGATGAAGACGCCAACCTTGGTTTCAGGAGCGATTATGCCAGATGCTTGTCCAACAGGTCCAGCAGGAACAATTCCAGTGGGAGGTGTCGCAGTAGCGAAAAATGCGATTCATCCCGGAATGCATAGCGCGGATATCTGTTGTTCGGTGTTGTTGACAGACTTTGGAAAGACAGATCCAAAATTGGTGTTGGATGCTGCGCACGAAAGCACACACTTCGGACCAGGAGGTCGAGATCGAGCGTCGCAGTTCCGATTCCCAATGGATTTGCTCGCGGAAATTGAAGCGAACGTGTTCTTAAACGATCAAAAGTGTATTTCTGCTGCGCGATCTCATCTCGGAACGCAAGGCGATGGAAACCATTTCTTGTTTGTCGGAAAGTCGAAAAAGACAGGAAATACAATGATGATTACGCATCACGGAAGTAGAGGTTTTGGAGCGAACTTGTATTCGAAAGGAATGAAAGTCGCTGAGCGATTCCGACGAGAGTTGTCGCCACAAACCTTGAAGCAAAACGCATGGATTCCATTCGATACTGAAGAAGGAAAAGCGTACTGGGAAGCATTGCAAATCATTCGAAAATGGACAAAGCTGAATCACGAAGTGTTGCACGATGCGGTGTTATCGAAACTCGAAATGGAGAAAGAAAACCGATTCTGGAATGAACACAACTTTGTATTCAAAGATGGTGACTTGTTTTACCACGCGAAGGGCGCAACGCCATTAGATCCGAAGTTTATGCCAGACATCACGGGTCCACGGTTGATTCCATTGAATATGGCCGAGCCAGTATTGATCGTCGAAGGAGCAACAACGGAAAGCAACTTAGGGTTTGCCCCGCACGGAGCGGGTCGAAACATGAGTCGAACGCAGCACCGAAAGTCGAAAGCGGAACAAACCAACGAGGAAGTGTTTGCGCAAGAAACGGCAGGATTGGATGTGCGATTTTTCTCAAACGAGATCGACGTAACTGAGTTACCGAGCGCCTACAAAAACGCCGAAACCGTGAGAAACCAAATGGATGAGTACGGTTTGGGAACAGTAATCGATGAGGTAATGCCGTACGGTTGCATCATGGCCGGGGATGTGTTGAAGAATGCACCTTGGAGAAAGAAACGACGAAGAAAAAATTAACTACGCAAAATGACTGCGTAGTAAATTCGGATCTTTGATTTAACAAAAGAATTGGCAAAGGAAGTTCCTATAAACTACCAGAAAGAAGATACTTCCCGCCAATTATTAAAAAGGATACAGGTAGTTCCTATGATCTGGTTCGAGTCCAGAGCTCTTCGGAGTAATTGGTTTTGTTCACTGTCCATCCTTTTAATAAACAACTTAAAGGCAAAGGGGGTTCCTATAACTTTTCCCTAGATTACCCCCCGCCTTTTTTAAAATTGAAAAAATGAAAACATTAGAATTATTTAACGCAGTAGTGGCAAAACCTTCTCAAGAAACACCTTTTGTCTCAGAAAATGGTTTGGTAATTAGCGCAAATGCACTTTGGGCGAAAAAGGAAATCGTTCGCTATTATAAGAACGAACTGTTGGATGGATATGGGTTGAATAAAACCTTCCATAAGTCCTGGTTAAAGATCAAACGATCTTCTGAAGCAGAATTGCGAATGGAGCAAATCAAACATTACATTTCTACCTACGGTAGTAACTTTCAGGATGAAATTTACATTCCGAAAGAAATAGTGGATGTTCCAGATCAGAGAGTTATGTTCAAATTAGTGCACGGCCTTTCCAAAGATGAATTAACAGCGAAATGCTTCGATCTTTTGAATTCAGGTATTGCCTTGAAAGAAGAAACAATCCATACAATTCTTTCTGTTTTGATTGATCAACTTGATTATCAATTCACGGGTGACGAGACCATTCGAAACAAAGAAGCAGAGGTGATTTTGGCAGATATCTACAATGTTTTGCCAAGCGATACTATGGCTTTCTTCCGATTTGTCCTATTCAAGGCAACAGGAGAGTCACTTTTGATTAAAAACCGAGAAACGATCGACGCAATCAAGGCATCAAAGTTCAATCCAGCTCCCATGTTCAATCAATTTGGTTTGGAGAAATTGGCGGAGATTTTTAATCGATTTAAACCCTTGTTTTTGGCATTCAAGACGATTTGTCCAAAGACGATCAATAAGATCTCGAAGCTGTCCAAGACGCATCACAAACCAATGGTGATTAATCCGTTGAACCATGTAACGAGTGTTATGTTGACAGACGAAGATTCTCACTGGTTGGATAATGCCACACCTTTTGCTTTGTTTAAAGCGATGGCCGCATGTCATACGCGAATGCTAGGACAGAAGTCGTTTGTTTATCGAATTCGAAATGGAAAGTCATTTACCAAAGAAGGAAAAATAAACAGTGTTGTGTGGTGGAACTTCGAATTCCTTAAAAATCATTTAACCACGAGATTTGATTTGACTGGAAAAACGATTTTCGTTCCACATAATGTAGAGTTCGCATTGCCTACTTCAGAGAAAATGTACGTGGGAAATATTCCAACAGGAACGAAGTTTTTTGGTCGATCAATGGCGGTTGGTGTGTACTGGGAAAATGCCTGGGGTGCTCACGATATTGATATATCCGGTTTGAACATCGGGGGTAAAGTAGGTTGGAACGCGAGTTACAATCAGCACAACGGTGGTTTGATGTATTCTGGAGATATAACAAATGCCCCAAATGGAGCGGTAGAATACTTGTATGCCAACAATGGACTAAAAGTTCCAACACTCGTAACTAGCAACGTGTATTCAGGATCAAACAATTGTGATTACAAAATCGTTGTTGGAAAGGGTTCAGGCATCAACTATGATTACATGATGGATCCGAACGGTCTTTTCGCGGAGGTGAAGTGCCAGTCGGTTCAGAGTCAAACAATCCTTGGAATGATGTTGCCACACGAAATGGAACAATGCTTCGTGCTCTTGAATTTTGGAGCTGGTCAAGCACGAGTTTCGGGTAATTCAGAAGTATCGAAAGTCGCAACGCAGGCACTTTATCAGCAATGGACAAAGAGTTTGATGTTAAACGACATCATCGGGTTGTTAGGCGGCAAAGTGGTGAACTACGACACGGAAGTAGATTACAATTATTCATTAAAACACTTAACAAAGGACAGTTTTTTGAAACTCTTTGTTGAAAATGAAGTGAAAAATGGAAACAACAATAAAAAACAAACTCGCTCAAATAGAACAAGAGCGTAACATAGAAATACTCTTCGCAGTAGAATCGGGTAGTCGGGCCTGGGGATTTGCTTCTCCAGACTCCGATTACGATATCCGTTTCGTGTACAAACGAGAACTCGATAGCTATCTCGGTTTGTGGGATTCAAAAGATACCATCCAATTCATGACGGAAGACGACCTCGACGGTTCAGGTTGGGACTTGAAAAATGCACCTTGGAGAAAGAAACGACGAAAGTAGAATATGAATGACGGGCTTCGACTGCGCTCAGCCCTCTGGTCTGTTAAGAAAATTGGAGGGTTGAGGTGCTATATTGAGCTCGTCGAAATGCTCTCGAAACTTGAATTAGTTGTTCGGGAGTTTATACCGATTTATTTAAAGAATGAGAAATCATGATGAGTACTGAAAAAAAATTAGTGGAAAAATGGAAAGAGATTCAACGTGATATCGATGCGGGATATAAGTTTCGTGCTGCGGATAGATTAAAAAAGCTATTACAATTTTACCCAGAAGAGTCTTTCATCAATAATAAACTTGCAGAGTTGTATTATGATGCAGGATTCTACGATGCAGCTGGAAAATACTGGTTGTGGTACCCTTCAAATGAGTATCGCGTCGTACGGAGCATTGAGATTTATCGCGAATCGATGGGAAACTCCGCGACTAGAATATTGAATGATATTCAATTTAATGGAGATAAGTCCAAATTGAGAAACTTTTCAAGAGAAATAATTGAGGAGTTAGAGGAAGAGAGTGAGGAAGAGGGAGGTTTCGTTTACAAAGAACCTGTAGATATTGAGGATTATTACGAGGATCATTTTGTTGATGATACTCAAAACTCAGGATGCGGCCTCGTAGCGATTCTTATTCTTGCTTTATTTATTTCATCATTGGTCGTAGGATTTTACACCATTATCAGTTGGATCATTCAATGATAGAATACTTCGAGGGCTGAACACGTTGCATTGAGCATACCGAAATGGGGTTGAAGCCGAAAAACGAATAGAAATGGAGTCACTTAAGAAGAAAGTATTTGAGGTTTGCGCAGGACTCATGACCATTCCTGAATTTGAGAATTGGTTTTACCGAGATGTAGAAATACAATGCTCGATACTTGAGGACGACAATGTATTACGTCTATGTTCAATTGATTTGTCTAGGAAAGATGCGCGACACGAACTTTGCAAGTTTTGCCTTGATGTATTCGATAATGAAGAATTTTACGTTTTCGTGATCGAAAAGAATGCTCAGAAAATGTTGGAATCAAAAGATGAAAGAGAGATCAACAATTATGCACTGAACATTAGTTCATATTCGGGATGGGATGATAGCAAACATCTTTTTAACGCTCTTTACGTACTCTCGTATCAGTTTGATGAATGGGAGTATTCATGCTATTCATCGCGTAAACAAATAGTGGATGAAATGAAGCTCCATGCCGAAATAATCACGGAAAAATTTCAAGTATCAACATTGGAAGAAAAAAAGAAGTGGGTTTTCGCTGGTTTAGATGATAATGAATTGGTTCGAAACAGGCCAATTAACCAACCTATTAATTTTGAAGAGTCGACTAAACAAAAACGCTGGTATCAATTCTGGAAGTGATTTCTCAGATGAGGTGCTAAGTTTTAAACGAGCAGTGCGAATTGAAACCCTAAACCTCTAACAAAGAAAAAATGGAAACAACAATAAAAAA